>NZ_JASCAN010000040.1:0-4178 GCF_029967775.1 Enterobacter sp. V89_11
AAGATTACATCGTTAAAGATGGCGATGTGATGAACTCTTGTTTAACGTTTGATTTCCTTACGGCGTCAAAACACATTTTCCAGGAGTTCTGTCTTCATACTGGGTTCAAAAGGAATGATTTCGGCAGTCGCAAGTTTTAACCTCTGAAAAGGATCCTCGCATAAGCGCTCTTCATGAGAGGCAAGACTCTCACACTTAGGGAGAATGACACCACCGTTTCTTGGGATCCGTCTACCGGACGTCAGCCCCCCCCTCTACGTATCCTTTTTTAAGCCACTCAACATGAGCAGGTATCGCTGCGTCAATCTCTTCGAGTGGTTTTATATTGGTTAAAATAACTATGTAAACCGTGCTCATCCTTTGCCTCTCAGTTAGGTTTTTACGCCGATTGTTGGAACTGTTTATGCAGCTCCTCTTTTGCCACCCGGTATTGTTATAACGTTTATGTGTATTTTAATCTTAATACGCGGGTCCGGATTGGGAAAATACGTTATGCATCATATGAAAAACCAATCATGCCAGCCGTTTTTTTACCGCATAACTACAGACAATGATGACTTCCCTTGGAAGAGTGAATGTTAAGCAATAAAAAAGTCCCTTGGGGAGGTGCAGACAAATATACTTTGTCACACAGTGCATTGAAGTTTGTCAAAACGCCTGGTAACGGCTTTTGTTCATTTAATACAAAGACTAATTAACGTGTTGAATCTAACATTGCATAGTCTAATAATGATATGCCGAAAGTATATTTTTACCGTTTAACGATCACAATGCTTCTATAATCTGTTTCATTTTTTATCCAGAATATTTCATCTTGAGGTAACGTTCCATCACTGCAGAAATCAACAAGTTTACCTAACCATCCATCAGGAACATATTTGTGATAATGCATATTCTCAACATATTCAGAATATAGTCGCTTACTATCAAAGTCTATAAATAAATCCGGCATTAGATCATATATATCCCACCAGGTTGTTTTTTCTGAAAGCCTATTGTAAAACGCCACAGACATATCATCCTTATCGTATAAATAACCCTCTTTAATTAAGTTATCAATGAATATTTGTACGTTTTCTTCATTTACTACTGGTATGTCATATCTTTCTTTATGGATATCCTGTAAGTTAATTTCCACCCCGTTTTTCACAAAATCGTCTACCCATTTAACTCTGTCCAAAACCCACATTTCTTTAAAGGCAACGAACCAGTAAAATCTTCCTTCGTTCTTCACTATTACAAGGAGTTCATCATCTTTATTAACATTCATATAGTAACCTATTTTACATTCCCCGAGCCTGGAATCGCTACTTCTTCAAGCCATTCTGCCCACATTGATGGTAATTCATACGATCTACCTGGCGTTGTCGGATCGACACGCTTAGGAGCTAACCAACCTTGATTTAACGGATTAGTACGATAAACGGCCTGAGGTATTGCACTTTCTTCTATGAAATCCGCCATCCACTTAGGAAGTTGAAAGGAGACAATTTCTGCATTACCACCTCTAATATCAAGGAAATGCTGAGCATGCGAGCTATCTCCAATACTGATATTTAAGGTTCCACTATTTAAGTGGTCCACGCTGAATTTTGGGGTTATTAGCAGAATCTAATTTGATTCTGACCCGACTTGCATTTGGTGGAATTCCCGCTTGAACCCTAAATATAGACTCAGTTGCATTGGGATCCCCTCTCTTGCATAGACCCAGCGGAGCTATTCAACCTAATGGATTAGGAGCATAGCTGTAAAGATTTAACCCGCCATATAGCCCTATCAGATCCTGCTGCGTAAACCGTCCGCAGCCCGGGCCGTAATACCGGAACAGTTTGTAGTGCAGCCCTGTCTCACGATCCAGGTATTGCCCCTGCATCCGCAGGTTCTGGGAATATCCTGATACCTGCGTTTCACTTTCCCGCAGCAGCTTGCCCCAGGCGCTGTTCATCCCTTCCCAGCGCACCTGCCCTTCAATATCCGTCATCCGCTCCGTCGTGCCGTTCGGCTGATAGTGGAACCAGAAGATCTCCGGGGCATCCACGCCATCAATGCGCGCCAGCGGGTCGTAGCTGTCCTGATCGCTTTAGACACAGGTCAGCGGCACGTCCCCGTGCACCTCCTGCAGCAGGCGGACCCCTTCCCAGACAAACCGGGTGGTGACCGGCTTGACGGTTGGCTGTCCGCCCATCATCTGGCGTCGCGTTTTGCTGATGCGGCGACCGAGCGGATCGTAGCGGAAGCTGACCTGCGTCTGCGGTTTGTTGCGGTCCCGCGGCTGGCTAATCACTTCCGTCAGGCGATCTTCACCGTCGTAGCGGTAGTGCCAGCGGGTCTGGCCGTTATCCTTCTCCACAGTGCGGCCGTGGATATCATAGCGCCAGCGAATGCCGTTCAGCTGCGTCAGGCGGTTGTCCGTGACCTTCTCAGCAGAACCTTCCAGCGGGTTACCGGCAGCATCCCAGCGGCACTGCTCCTGGCCAGGCAACGTGCTGTCCTGTACAGGCAAAATATTGAGGGTAAGGGTCAGCAAGGTGCGTAAGGAGGAAGTCCGAATGCCTGTTGAAGGTAAAGATTACATCGTTAAAGATGGCGACGTGGTGAACATCTTGTTAACGTTTGATCTGTTTTGAATGGAAAAAATCCACGCTTTGGCATGGATTTTTTTCATATGGGAGACTCATTGCGCCACCAGAATAATATTTATAGTTGGATTGGTTTGTAGTTTATAATTTTATCAGCAATTTCTTCTGCGCTAAGTTCTTCATAATAAATGTAATTGGCTGCCTGAGGGTCTGCGACACTTCTACAAAGTAGGTCAATGTTGTTCTCAGCTTCCTCTTCTGTACCTTCACTACGTTGGATTTTTTTTATCAGTTCAATAAGCTTTTGTCTTTGCATATTACTCCTTAAAAAGGATAAGCACGGTCTAGTGTGTCAAGGTGATATCTTGGCGTAATAATTACCAGATTATCAATATCATATACACCGCCTCCATGTTGGGCAGGGGTTCTATGGTGTAGTACAAAATATCTATTTTTCACGTTCCATTGCATAGCATGCGCTATTGGAGCTTTCCGCCCCGCATTCTGGTAACATTTGATGAACAACATTGCTTTGAAAGATGCGAATCGAAATATCCCCCTATACAGAAGTTCTCGCTAAAATCATCAAAGGATTTTACTTCCCGGCCTCGTAATTTATCGACAATAGAAGATGGGAATAAACTTGCATCACCATGCTATTTCGCTGAAATAGCGTTAATTGCAGTCAGTTAATACAAACCCTAATAATATGATTTTATATCTGGCAGCCTGACTTTCACCCTCAGCTAAAACTATATGCAAAACATTGCCTGCAAACAAACTGGAATAAACATAAATATCTAAATCGTTATATTTATAGGAGGGGCTTAGATCATCGCTATATGTTTTAACCTTTATCCCAGAGATATTTTTCAAGATTTGTTTTTTTAAATCATCATGTATACCCCAAAGAGGTTTGGCATCTTCATTTTTGAAAACAATCTCGCAATCTAACTTTGGTATGGATATTTTTTCTGAATAATCATAAAAATCATCATCCTTTCCATCATATATTGTTCTCTTGGGTTTAAAATTATAACTTCCCAGACTCATGAAATTTATTTCTCTCTAATTTTTTATCAGCCAATAGTTGTTTTATTGATTTAGATAGTGCATATTGAGTTCCCCCTCCTGGTTGTTCAAACCAAGGTATCGCGGGTCCTGCATATGCATGTACCGGAGCAACCGCTTCGTAGGTTTTATATGTTTTATCTAGCGTATCCAAAGGCAAGGCTCGGCTTTCGAAAGATGCTCCAGCAGGAGATACGAAAGTTCCTGTATCACTGAAAGTCCCATCGTTGATACGACCACCATATCTGTCAATTTTAGTTCCCGGTTTCAATGTTATCGGCGTAGCTTTGGTAAGCCCTCTATTTGGAGGCCATGCTCCAGGTCCCATAAAGGATTCTAAGCTTTGCCAGTCTTGGTTTTTCCATAATTTATATGCTTTTGAAGCATCTGTCCGTGTTTTGAAAAACACCTTTTGATTTGGATTGGAAACCATTCCATTCATTTTGACACCGACTCACCCCCCACGGATCCACCCCAGCGCATTCGGCGCATACTGGTAAAGGTTTATCCCCCCGCCAGCCCTATCGG
>NZ_JASCAN010000041.1:0-3757 GCF_029967775.1 Enterobacter sp. V89_11
CGGCACGTCCCCGTGCACTTCCTGCAGCAGGCGGAACCCTTCCCAGACAAACCGGGTGGTGACAAGCTTACCGGTTGGCTGCCCGCCCAGCATCTGGTGTCGCATTTTGCTGATGCGGCGACCGAGCAGATCGTAGCGGAAACTTACCTGCGTCTGCGGTTTGTTGCGGTTCCTCGGGTTTGGCCGTTATCCTTCTCTACGGTGCGAGCATGGATATTATTATGCCAGCGAATACCATTCAGCTGCGTCAGGCGGTTGTGCGTAACCTTCTCAGCAGAACCTTCAAGCGGTTTACCGGCAGCATCCCAGCGCCACTGCTCCTGCCCGGGTAGCGTGCCGTCCTGAACAAGCAAACGCCCGACCCTTTCGTATTGCCAGCGGTACCAGCTGAACGGGTTATCATCCCGATCTTCCCGTACCAGGTTATTGCGGTAGTCGTAATCCCAGTGGCGGGACTCGCATCGTGGTGTCGGACGCTGGGCATTGCCGGTAAAGACGTCCCGGCGATGCAGTCGACCAAAATAGTCGTACTCGTTGCGGGTGGTCAGCGCCCCCTGCGTGCAGAATGGAAAAATTGCACTGTTAAAGATGGCGACATACTAAACTTCCTGAGTAAAGTTTAAATAGTTTCAGTTGTGTCTTGAGACTCTCTTTACCTTATGGCATTTACAAATAACCAACGCCATATCTTGATTTTTTATTGAAAGATCAACTAAGGTGTATATAGTGAATCCTGAAAGTGAGTAATTCATCTCGCCATAAATCCAATTTTTACAAAATTATTATCTAACTATTCTTTATGCATTTCATTATACATTTCTCTTTTTTAGACACATTTTTAAAAGATGTACAAAGAAGATTATTATTTCATTTAGAAAAAAGGGATTAATCCGAGTTTTTATCTCGTATACCAAATAAGGCAGTCATCTATAATAAATTTAAATATCACTATTGGACAATATGACTTCCGTTACATGAATGGATAACTCATATATGTAATGTACGATTTATTACCATCAGAGATTAAGATCCCATCCAATATATATCCCACAATCAAAGGATCTTTCATTTGATTGCACTGTTATCTCTCCCCATTCATAAGTCCATTTTGTTCCATATGGAGGCTTATTTATCTTTCCCATATTGTTTCTGGAAAATTTATTTTGAACCCATTCTGTCAATCGTCTTTCTTCCTCTTCTAGATTTTTTAACGATGCCCTCTTATCCCAATCTTTGAGTGATTGATAAAAATCTCCGTCTTTACTTGTAAGAAAAAGAGATGGGTTAAATGAGAAAATTGCTGGTCTGAACTCTACGATAAAGTTCTGCCCTTCCCATTCAATATCATTTTTCGAAAAATAAAATTTACCTATCTTAGTGAATTGCGGATGGGTTTTGTAAAATTCAGATGAAGTGAATGTTTCAAAAGAGCTAAGTTCAATAGGATAACCATCAATTTTAACATTCCCATTTTTAACATTAAATGTCATCTTCTTCATATATCTATAATCTTACCAGGAATTAATTTACCTCTTGCTTCTTCAGGTATGTAAAACTGCCCCCCCCTTTCCGGATTGAGGATTCGCCGTTGCACAACCCCTAGAAACAAATATATCCTTAATACATAATATTCCCTAACTTTGGTTCCTATAGGGAAATCTGAGTTAAGTGTCACTTGTGACACCTCATGATATCCTAATGAATCACCTTTAGATTGCCTAATCTGTAGTATGAGTTATGGTGTATGCAGGTAACTGATCACCATTTGAATGCAATGCATAGAGGATCGTTCTTTTTTAAGCGTTCTGTTCGAGTAACTATCAATACCTTTATAATCTTTATTATGAGGTCCTTGCCACTTACCACATTAGCACCATCAACTTCGCGATAAACATTCCAGTATTCATTACCATGAATATGAGGTTGAGAGGAAATCTGGACGTTATCTTTCAACACATTCGGTAAGTTTATGGAGTCATAGCGCCAGCGAATGCCACAAAGTCGTCTGTGGTTTGTTAGCATAACCTTAAATACCGAACATCAATAAAATTTATATGATACTTTTTGTTAAGAAAATAATCTGTAATCTTTATAGCAGCGTACACTAATGCACTGTAAGAGGTATACATATTGTTCTATTGACAACATGCGTACCGTAAAGTTATTAACAGTCCATAACCTGGTTTTTTAGAATCGAGGGTTCCACAGCGGATTCATTATTCAAATCCTAACACCCTCGATTGTGGTCGAACATTAACATTTTAAATCGAATATATTAAATTAAATAATTTCCGATCTTCACCTTCAGGTCCGAATTTATATTCATCACCAACTAACCTCAGTATTTTTTCTTCATCTACAAAGAAACCTCTGTATACTATAGCGGAAATTACCCTTCCAAATATATCTAAAGAAACGTGTCTTCTCAATGTTTTAAGATCTGCTAAATTATCTCTAAGAATATAATAAGCGTAATTCATTAGAATGAAGTTGGATATTAATAAATTTTTTGTAGATTGATACTTATCAAAACACTGCTCCAAAGCTTTATATATTATTTTTTTAGATTTTTTATATACATTAATAAAATTGCCAGGATCGATAAGATAGCAATTTTTATCATTAAACAACAGGTGATTATCTTCGTTATTCGCAACAAACAAAAAATTCAATACCGATGATTGATAGTATTTTATAGCCTTAATATCTCCAAAGTTTTTCTTTTTTTCAAATTGTGCATAAAATTGCTCAAGCAATGATAATACAGTTACATTGCCATGCTGAACAGTATTTATACAGAGCCCATCATTAGTAATGCATAGTAAATTATAAGAGTCATCATCCATGCCCATTTCAAAACACAAAAACCTTAAAAAAAAGTCTTTTGCTTTTATTGCGTAATCTTCTTTGCTGTTTTTTAAGGAAAGAAGTTGATGTATATAAAATAATATAACGATATCTTTATCTATACGCTGTCGATTATCTATTTGAAACAGATAACCTAATCGAGAAAGAAAAACTTCAAATGCATATTTCCCTTCTTCACTTAGGCCTAGCTTCTTTAATGCACGCTGTAACATAACCTTAGGAAAGCAAGTTTGCCAACGACTCAACTCTGCATACTTCCCATTTTCTTTTTTAAAATAAACGGGAAAAAGGTCTGGTTCATCTTGAACATAGACATAATTTCCAAAACTTTCAATCTCTGCTCTCGCATTAGTGAAGTGTTCAATTTTATGTAGATACATTTCAAAAATCATTAAGTAATCCTCTTACCACATTTCTTCCAATTACCTTTAGCATCTTTCTTTTCAATCTGGAATGAAGTGATTTTATCATTAAAACGAGAAAGGATATTTTTACCGATGCCCCTTGCTCCAGGTTCATTTCTCTTTGATAGAACTCCATCTTTCAGCCCGGTTTCTTTGTAATCAACTTTTGATATATCACTATGTTGATTAAGAAGCTCAACCCCAGAGTCATTTACGGTCATAACGGCACGATACTTTTCATTTCCAGGGTTAAACCCTGGTCGGCTATCATGATTAACCCATATGGCTTTTTCACCACGATTATTAGAAACCAATCCGCCTTTACCATCGCGTTCAGAAGCTGATGCAATCGCTTCATCTTTACTCATATAGCGTATAACTTCCTCTTGTTTTAATCCCAGAGGGTCTATACGGGTTAAACTATTTGCACCATACTGGTAAAGGTTTATCCCCCCCGCCAGCCCTATCGGGTCCTGCTGCGTAAA
>NZ_JASCAN010000042.1:0-3447 GCF_029967775.1 Enterobacter sp. V89_11
TGCGCTTTGAGGACAAGGCGGGTGCAGAGCAGGTGTGGATCCAGGCCGAGCGCAATCTGGATATTAACGTCAAAAACGACGAAACACATTCTACTGAAAAAAATCGAACCCAGTTTGTTGGTGAAGATGAAACCTTACGGGTAGCGAAAAACCAGAAATCAGGGATTAAAGGCGATGTGGTATGCCTGACGGGGAACAGTCGAAACGATAAGGTCGTTAATAATTTTATACTTTCCGCAGGTAATACGCTGAGACTGGAATGTGGTGAAAGCGCCATCGAGCTATCAAAAGACGGTAGCGTTCATATCATTGGTAATAACTTTAACTTTACTGCAAAACAGAACGCACAAATTAATACGCTTTCCGGCGAATTGCATTTGAACCCTGATGACGCACGAAATGTCATCGATCCGCCTGGTGCATCCCTTCAGGGTGAAATCCAACAGGAAGTGGATAGTTTTTTTGTTATTAATGGCAACAAGTAAGAGTAACCCGAATGGCTGATTATATTCTTCAGGAAGCAACACTCGCCTTACCCGATGTATTTAAAGACAGAACCATGAATTTATTCACCATGAGTGATAACGGAGCTAGCGAGTTTACTTTTGTTGTTTCTCGTGCGACGGCAAAAAACGAAGATAAAGTCCATGATGCGGCTACCCGACTGGCGCATGAACTGGAAATTACAGTGCCCGACTTTCGTCTAGAATCCTCTCAGATGACTTCTGTTGATGGTCATCCGGCGGTAGAGCTTTTTTATCAGTTTAAAAATGATAACTCGGTCATTTTTCAGAAGCAGACGGTGATTTTACTCGCTGACCATCCTGGCGGGCAAAAGATGGTGTGTTACATCGGTACATGCCCGGGCGAATTTAGCGATTATTATCATAATCAATACCAGGAAATTATCCGTAGTATTAAGTTTCACAAACCTGCTCAAACGGATCCCAAAGAAATGCTCGCTGCCGACAGCCAGGGGCCTTTTTTTGCGCTTGATAGTGAGAGTAAAGTTCTCCGTGTCTTTGAAAACATTCAGGAACTTTATGGACATCTTTCGCTTCAGCGGGCGAAAGAGGGTCAATATTTGCTTTATGAAAAAAAAGGTAAACCACTCAGTATTGCACCCGTTCCGGACAGCCAACCCCTTCGTTATGCGCTCTGGACGACTTCCTCAGACAAATCACATCACTTGCTTTCACAACTTTCCGTATGCCGCCAGGTCTCTGGTTCTGACCAACTTAATACACCCGATCGGATACGTGGGTATCTGATGGCACAGCGAGCCGAATAGTTATGTCAGAATGTCTGGCCGCACGCGTAGATGATGAGATTGCTCATACAGCCTCAAAAGGCTGGATGATCGCAGGATTGGTGGGTGGGGCAATTCTGGGCGCTGCTGCCGTTGTCGTCACCGGAGGGACCGCGCTGGTTGCTGTTTCTGCCGTTGCGGCTGGGGCATGTGCTGCGGGTGGGCTGGGTGAACTCCTCGGCAGTATGTCATGGGCACCGCGTCACACGACAGGTACGCTGAAAGAAGGTTCACCCAATGTCTTTATCAACAGCCGAAAGGCGATCCGCGCACATCTATCAGCCGGAGAGTGTGATGAGCACAGCGGCAGCCTGCAACGGGTCGCGGAAGGTTCGATAAAAGTTTACATCAACAACTTCCCCGCCTCTCGCACAGGCGATAAATTGACATGCAGCGCTGAGATTAGTCAGGGATCGCGTAATGTTATTATCGGCGGAAGCAAGGTCCAGACCGATGAAATAAGTCCTGAAATCCCGGAATGGGTAAACTGGACGATGCTCGCCGTTGGTGCCGGAGCCATGGCGGTGCTCGCCAGTCCTGCTATCGCACTTCTGAGTACCCTCGGGGCGATGGGGGGTGGAACGGTTGGTAGCTACGCAGGTGGGATGCTGTTTGGCGAAGGTAGCGACGGTCAGAAATGGGGGATGCTGATCGGCTCGGTTATCGGCGGCGGGGCTGGCATGAAAGGCGGGGCGCGGTTTGATGCGTGGCGAGCTGGTAAATCAATGCCGCGCGTTAGTGCGGAACCCATTACAGCCCCAGCTTCGCCGAGGATGAGCTTAAGCGAAGCCGTAGGGAAACAACGAGCTGAAAAATGGATTACTCGTGGCAGAGAATTGGCAGATAATCGTGATCCTGCTTTGTCTGCTTTACTCAGTGATGAGCAAGTAGGCGCATTGTATGGTTATACTACCGATCCTGGCTACCAAATGGTAAACCCAGCATTACGAGGTATGAAACCAATGACTAAAGAAATGGAAGCATTTACTCAACATATAAATGATGGCCTGGACCAGCTTCCTGCTTTTAGTGGAGAGACATACCGCGGGATGAACAGCTTACCTTCACACATCTTGGATGGATATACTCCGGGCAAAACAGTTATCGATCCAGCCTTTGTTAGTACTGATGTTAATCAAGGCTTCAGCGGTCCTATCCAAATGCGTATTGAAGGTTTTTCCGGCCGGAAAATTGACTTCCTTTCAGAATTCAATGCAACAGAGACTGAAGTGCTATTTAAGCCTAATACATCGTTTGAGGTTATCAGCAGGTCAGATGAACTTGGGATAACAAATATAGAATTAAGGGAAATACCATGATCGACCTTCATACTGAAGACTCTGTAATCAATCATTATGCCGATCGCTATCGTACATACATGCCAATTAATGTCCGTAAGGCAATAAAAAATGACGGTATTGATGGTTTGAGTTCTTCACAAGCCTGGGATGAAACATTACCTTTAATTACGACTGAAGATATTTCACGTGATAAAGCACTTGGGGCGCTGGTCGGTTTGGCTGTTGGGGACGCAGTTGGCACTACTCTTGAGTTTAAGAAAAGAGACAGTGAACATGTAGCGGATATGATTGGTGGCGGACCTTTTCATTTAAAACCCGGTGAATGGACGGATGATACGTCCATGGCATTATGTCTGGCGGAAACTTATCTTTCAGAAAACAGAATGCATACCGATATACTTAGAAAATATCTCGTTAAATGGTATCTTAACGGTGATAATAGCAGTAATGGTCGGTGTTTCGATATTGGCAATACGACGCGATTTGCGCTTGAACAGTATTTGCGTATTGGGCCTTCCTGGTATGGTAATACCGAGAAACACACTGCTGGTAATGCTGGGGTTATTCGTCAAGCTCCGGTGTCTATCTTTCGTCGAAAATCGCTGCGCGCGATTTACTTCGAATCCCAGGCTCAGAGTCGCGCAACTCATGGCGCGGTAGAGTCAATTAATGCATGCCAATTTCTCGGATTGGTATTGCACTATTTAATTAACGGTTATAAAAAAGAAGAAGCTTTTTCCCCTCATGTTTTCCCATTATGCGCGCGTGTAATGATCATAAATGCGGGTGAATATAAGCAAAAAACTCGCGATCAGATTCGTTCAAGTGGTTATGTCA
>NZ_JASCAN010000043.1:0-2973 GCF_029967775.1 Enterobacter sp. V89_11
TATACACACTTTCCAGGCGTGCTCCTTCAGCCACTCGGACACCTCACCATATTGTTTTGCTGCCTGACCGCTTGGGGGGCAACGGGGCGCTACTATAGGGAGTTGCGCTAAAACGGTCAAGCAGATTTTCTGCTTTAGTGCTTGTTCGGTTAAGCAATAATCAGCTCCACGTCTTTTTGACCGTGGAGCCGGTGATTAACGCTGTGAATCGAGCACTTCGCTGTTTTTGACCACCTCTTGTGCTCTGGTATAGCTTTCGATCAGCAGCTGATAGGCAGGGAAGATATGGGTATACACTTCAGCCCACTCGGCTGCATCTTCCCGGTTCCATGTCCGCTGGATCTCAGAGGCAACCGCCGCGGTATCCATTGGTACCACCCCGGCCTGGACCACGCGCGCCAGGGTGATCTCCTGAGCCATTTTGCTGTAGGTGCCGGAGGCATCAATAACCGCAAACACTTTATAACCCTCCGCGACTGCGCTAATAGAGGGAAACGCCATGCAGACGCTGGTGATGGTGCCGGCAATGATCAACGTTTTGCGCCCGGTGGCGTTCACCGCAGCCACAAACTCCGGGTTATCCCAGGCGTTGATCTCACCTTTACGTGGAACGTATTGCGCATGTGGCGCATTAGCGTGGATCTCCGGGATAAGGGGGCCATTCGGTCCCTGTGGAACAGAAGCGGTGGTGATCACCGGGATCTTCGCCAGGGTAGCGATTTTTGCCAGCGCCGCAGCACGTGCGCGCAACTCTGGCATTGGCATATCCCCCACGGTCTGGAAAAGTCCGCTCTGGTGATCGATAAGCAACATCACCGCATCGTTTACATCAATAACCGGGCGTGAGCCGTTAAAATTTGCAGGTGCAGACATCTTCTTCTCCTTTATTACCATCAGATCTGGCCGAAGCGGCCGGAGTTGAAATCACGAATGGCTTCCGCGATTTCGGTTTTACTGTTCATCACAAACGGCCCATAGCCCACGATGGGTTCATTCAGCGGCTTGCCGGCCATCAGCAGGACTTTGGCATCGAGACTCGCTTCCAGATGGAGTGTGTCGCCTTGCTGGCTTAATACAACCAGCTGCGCCTCACCTGCCTGGGCTGTTCCGTTCACCGTAATGGTGCCTTCCATCACAACCAGCGCCGTGCTCCAGCCCTCCGGCTGACTGAGCGTGAGATGGCTACCCTGATTGAGCGCGATGTCCCAGACGTTTAGCGGCGAAAAGGTGTGTGCGGGGCCAGCAACATCCTCGTAGCGACCTGCGATAACCCGCAGCGAGCCGCTGTTATCCGGCAGCGTGACCACAGGGATATCCGCCTTAGTGATGCTCTGGTAGCCCGGCGTCGCCATTTTGTCTTTGGCAGGCAGGTTGACCCACAGCTGCATCATTTTCAGTTCACCGCCTTTCTGCGCGAACGCGCTGGAGTGGAACTCCTCGTGCAAAATGCCAGCGCCCGCCGTCATCCATTGCACGTCCCCGGGGCCTATTACGCCGCCTCTGCCGGTGGAATCTCGATGTTCAACTTCGCCGGAATAGACGAGGGTGACCGTTTCGAAACCCCGGTGCGGATGCTCGCCGACGCCGCGCTTTGCCCCATCCGCCGGGAAGGTGTATGGCCCGGCGTAGTCCAGCAGCAAGAACGGGCTGAGTGGCTCGCCGTGCGTCTGGTAAGAAAACATTGAACGTACCGGGAAACCATCACCAACCCAGTGTTGACGGGGAGCGGTATACACGCCTGTTACGTTTTTCATGATGAACTCCTGAAGCGTTGTTGATGTAATTAGCTTATATTCAGCGTTAATATCCCGGTAGATAGTGAAAATGGCATTCACTGTTCTGAAAATAGAACGATGAGGATTTATGCAGGATCTCAATGACTTCGTCTGGTTTGTGAAGGTGGTCGACTACGGTGGTTTTGCTGCAGCGGGGCGTGCGCTCGATTTGCCGAAGTCCCGGCTAAGCCGCCGGATAGCTCAGCTGGAAGAGCGGCTTGGCGTGCGGTTAATACATCGCACAACGCGGCAGTTTACGGTGACAGAAGTTGGCCAGACCTTCTATCAGCACTGTAAAGCGATGATGGTGGAAGCAGAAGCTGCTGAGGAGGCGGTAGCCGCGTTGCAGGCTGAGCCGCGCGGTATTGTCAGGATCACCTGCCCGATAACATTGTTGCATGTCCATGTTGGCCCGATGCTGGCGAGATTTATGGCGCGCTATCCAGGGATCGCGCTGCAGCTTGAGGCAACCAACCGGCGGGTAGACCTGGTGGGGGAGGGGATTGATGTCGCGATCCGTGTGCGCCCGCGTCCGTTCGATGACATCGATCTGGTGTTAAGGGTACTGGCTGACCGGGGACATTGTCTGGTCGCCGCACCGGCGTTGATTCAGCGGATGGGTAAACCGTTGGTGCCCTCTGAACTCAGTGCCTGGCCTGGATTAAGCACGAACGAGGGTAAACACATCCATAAATGGGAACTGAGCGGACCCGAAGGGGCGAAGGCGGAAATCCATTACCATCCTCGCCTGATCACTACCGATATGCTGGCGTTGCGTGAAGCGGCTATAGCGGGTATCGGCGTGGTGCAGTTGCCCATATTGATGGTGAAAGAGCAGCTTGCGTCAGGGGACCTCATTCGCGTACTTGATGCCTGGGAGCCACGACGTGAGGTGATACATGCTGTGTATCCTTCAAGACGCGGGTTACTCCCGTCTGTCAGGGCACTGGTGGATTTTCTTACTGAAGAGTATGCGCGGATGGTGGAAGATTAATCTTTCCCTCTCCCCTGGAGCGAGGGTGAGGATCTTACACCACACAAGGTCTCATGCTGCGCGGGCGGAGAATATAAAAGAAAAAAGCCCGTACTTTCGTTCGAGCTCTCATCTTAAATATGTCGGTGAGGGGGGAATTGACTCGCTTTGCTCGCCCTGCGGGCAGCCTGTTCGCTGCGCGCTCAGTCTGTCCAACTGGCTGTC
>NZ_JASCAN010000044.1:0-2576 GCF_029967775.1 Enterobacter sp. V89_11
TGACATAACCACTTGAACGAATCTGATCGCGAGTTTTTTGCTTATATTCACCCGCGTTGATAATCATTACACGTGGCTGAAGCGGCATGACGTGTGGAGCAAAAACAAAATCTTTATTGCTGCCATTAATCATATGTACAAGTAAATAACTTAAATACTGTGTGCTATTTATTGCTTCCGCGGCACCGTGCGTGGCGATGCTCTGTTTTTTAGCCTCATAAAACGCTTTGCTTAATGACTTTCTAAAAAAAATTGAGACAGGCGCTTGTCTGATAATAGAAGCATTACCTGCAGTTTCTGGCGAAGTATTACCGCTCCACCCAGGACCAACAGTTAAATATTGTTCTAAAGCAAAGCGAGTTGTATTACCTATATCAAAACAGATGCCATTTGAACTGTTATAACCATGCTGATACCATTCCAGAAGCTTATTCCTGAAGCATATAGTATCAGCATCACCCTTCTCAAGAAGCGTTTCCGCAAGACATAATGCCATGGATGTGTCATCCGTCCATTCGCCTGCGCGAAGTCGAAATGGCCCACCTCCTGTCATATCTTTGACGTATGCTCTGTCACGAGGTAGAAATTCGAGCGTCGTCCCTACAGCATCTCCAACAGCAAGACCAATAAGCGCACCAACAGCACGATCTCGCGATTCCACTAGTGAGATGTTGCATGATGGTGTTAAGTCCCATTGTTTTTGGGCATCGCAATCAAAAGATGATTCTAATAGTTTATCATTATATTTATACTGCATTTTCTGCTGGACTGAAAGACTACTAACAGGTAAGTACTTACGATATCTATCTACATATTTTAACAATACATTCAAATTAGCATGTAAATCAATCACCATCCACCCATAATAAAATATATCTAATATCAACCCTAAAATTCATCAGGATATTTCATTTTAAGATTTTGTTGTTTTATTCTATAATTGGCATCAACCTCATGCGGGAGCCTAACCTTTAATCCTCGGCGGATTTGATCAACAATAAACCAGGCATCCGACAACCTTTCAAAAAACAACTCATCCGAATTATCAAACTCCTTAGCTGCATACATACCGAACGTCATTTTCCATAATTTCGCCTTATCCTTTTCCTTGCCTTCGATTAGGTCCCGCAGAAATAATAATTGTTGTACTGTAGAGTCGTACATTTGCAAAAGCGGGGATTGGGGATTACTTTTTCTAACTTCAGCATATCTCTTTTGAGATAAACTTAATGTTTTTTCAACATAATCCAAGGCTGTTATTTCATTCATTATATTGAGTCAAATTATTAGAGTGAGAGCGCGCCTATTATTCCCGACCACTTCTGCCTGATAAAATCAGTCACCACATTTTATTAAAGGAAGATAATAGAATTAAGAGGGGAAATTAAAAAATCACTTTCTTTATTAATGAGTGACTATCATCAAATATGGTCCACTTGATATTTCGACATATTTCAACACTGGAAAAGTAAGTTGTTTCGTCTCACATCCAACTTCGCATCAACACAACATTTTCTATTCAACTTAATGGCACGCTATAATAGCCGCGCCATATGATTTATACAATTACTAGAAATTATCCTCAAGTGCTCTATCGAATAGTTCACCTGCCATTGTGGCGATACGTTCGTGTTGTTCGAGTTTATTTTTCCAATCCTGGGGAATACCGGAATCACCATATAATGCTCCAGCTATTTGCCCCACCGTCGCCGCAACGATGTCAGCGTCATAGGCAAGGTTGGCGGCCAGCAGAATTCAAAAAAACTGCCTATCACTTACGATATCTTTTTTGTCTTTTCAAATATTCCACATCTTGTTCATGAGGAAGAATGATCTTCAATCCTTTCCCCATCTGCGAAGCTATATAATTAGCATTAGATAAATGCTCAGCAAGTTCGGCATCTGTTGTATCAAATTCTTTAGATGCAAGTACTCCAAGATTCAATGAATGTAATTTACTTTTATCTTTTTCAGCGCCAACCAAAACAGATTTAATATAATCCAACTGGCACTTCACCATAACATACAGTGAAAAATCAGGTTTTGTTTCCAATCGTTTATTGATTATATCAATGGCATCATTGATATAATTCAGCTCGTTATAATTTTCTTTATTCATGAGCACTCTTAGACATATTTTTATCTGAATAAATTCTGTACCCCCCTACCTTTTGGCTGGTAGAAATATTTTTTTAACTAGCCAAATACCAGGTACAGGAAGCAATATTACCGAACTACTCTACTTTTTTTGCATAATTCAGTATATTTTCTATGCTGGCAAAGTGAGTTGTTTTCCTCACATGTTACTTCACATTAACCCAACATTTTCCCTTCAACTCAATGGCACGCTACAATAGCCGTGCCATATGAATTATTCAATTATAAAAAATTATCCTCAGGAGCTCTATCGAACAGTTCACCTGCCATTTTGGCGATACGCTCGTGTTGTACAAGTTTGTTTTTCCACTCCGACGGAATACCAGAATAACCATATAATGCTCCCGCTATTTGTCCTGCCGTCGCCGCAACGCTGTCAGCATCATCGGCAAGATTGGCGGCCAACAGAATAGCATCTC
>NZ_JASCAN010000045.1:0-2400 GCF_029967775.1 Enterobacter sp. V89_11
TCACGGTCCAGGTATTGCCCCTGCATCCGCAGGTTCTGAGAATATCCTGATACCTACGTTTCACTTTCCTGCAGCAGACGGAACCCTTCCCAGAAAAACCGGATGCTGACCCGGCTTGCCTGTTGGCTGTCCGCCCATCATCTGGCGTCGCGTTTTATTGATGCGGCGGCCGAGCGGATCGTAGCGGAAGCTGACCTGCGTCTGCGTTTTGTTGCGGTCCCGTGGCTGGCTGATGACTTCCGTCAGACGGTGCTCGCCGTCGTAGCGGTAATGCCAGCGGGTCTGGCTGTTATCCTTCTCCATGGTGCCGGCGTGTATGTTACAACTCCAGCGAATGTCGTTCAGCTGCGTCAGGCGGTTGTGCGTGACCTTCTCAGCAGAGTCTTCCTGCGGGTTACCGGCAGCGTACCGTTCTGAACCAGCAAACGCCCGGCGCTGTCGTACTGCCAGCTGAACGGGTTATCGTCACGCTCTTCCCGCACCAGTTATTGCGCTAGTCGTAATCCCAGCGGCGCTGGGCATCGTCAGTGAATACATCCCGACGATGCAGTCGACCAAGAAGTTCGTACTCGCTGAGGGTGGTCAGCAACCCCTGGGTGCGGCTGGCCTCCCGGTGGGACCTCACGGGTATGCTGACACTTGTTGTGAATAAGGATAAGCAAGGAGCGTAAGAGGCAGCCAAAACGCGTGCGGAAGGGAAAGATTATCGTTATACATGACGATGTGATGAACTTCTTGTTTAGCATTTGATTTGAATGAAAAAATCCACGTCAAAGCGTGGTTTTTATATTTCTTAAGTTTTAATTTAATTACTATTAACCTTAAAAAATACCATCTTTGAGAGGATGTTCCTTAATCCCCCCCCAAGGGTTGTCTAACAAAAACTTAGCAGCAATAGCTTCTTTTGTAGGTACAAGGGTGAAATTATAGTAAATTTCATCTCCTTCACAAACCTCATAGAAGAGCGAATAAAGTTCATCGTGCAACTCTAAATTCAAATAAAACTTCTCAGTTGCAGAAGCGATTTGCAGCTTATGTTTATCCGTAATGAAAAATGGTACAACAATACAGCGCTGAGCATTTTCATCCAATTTGAAAGCATTCTCTATTTTGATATTGACGTTTGCTCCAAACGCGTCCTCTGGTAATGGATCGAATATAACATAATCCTTGTGAAGAACAGCACCTTGAGAAACATTACCCTTTCCCCACTGACTCAGCTTTTCGTCATAGTCTCGGGATCGTAACACTATTTGACTATGTGAAATCAGTAGATCAACTATTTGTATTTTTTTATCATTCATTACATTACCTCGATTTTTATTATCGTTCTACCAATAATGTGAGTCCAGGCCATCAAAAATAAAATACCTGTGATATTTTTAAGGTGTTAATGAGTGGCGGTAATACGAAATCTGACAGGGGAAGCACCCTACCCCTGATGCTCAAATATTGGTCAGGATATTATCGGCAAGCTCAAACCCTGAAACCCCCATTGTTGTGTAATTAGGGTATTCGGCAACAGATAACCGCCTGATTTCGTCCTCTCCATTATATAAACCACCAGCATAATTAAATATTTTCAATTGTTTTTTTCTTCTGTAAGATCAGTGTGACCAATAATTTTCCAAACGCCCTTGCTGATATTTTGGTTGCCGGTAAAGATAACTTTCGTCTCTTTACCAAACCTTTCAAAACTTAGCGGTGTTAATGAACCGCCATCAATAAGTTCTTCAGCCTGCTGTATTGATAATATGCAGAACCCTATTGCTTGCTTAAATTTTTTGCTTGGAGCAAAAAAAATATGACAAATCGCATATTTCCCATTGCTCAATGGAATGACAAAGATGTCACCCTCTTTGTATTTTACTTTCATAAGCCATTACCTTTCAGTATTGATAACGCATCATTCAATACTTTTCCACCCCAATCACTGTTTTGACCCACAATATCATATGTGCCAGCCTTTGGGTTATTAGGACTATACGATCTGATTTCATTGAGGAGATTTGTTAAAGAATTCGTTGACTTAGCTCCACCATTAAGATCCATAATTCTTTGTTCCAAGTATTTAGCTTCAGCTATGGTCAACTGTTCCAAATGAGATTTACCCTGTGTATTCGCATGGCTATTCAAACGCGTTGGTGCATCCCCACGTCCTAAATAGATAATATTCTTTCCATCGTGTAGCACATACAACCCTTGTCCATTTACAGGATCATAATGTTTACCTGCCCCCCACCCCTACGTGTAGAAGGTAAAACCTTACAAGGTGTTAGACCTAAAGGATCAGTCCAGATTATAGGATTAGGAGCATAGCTGTAAAGATTTAACCCGCCATTTAACCCTATCGGGTCCTGCTGCGTAAACCGCCCGCAGTCCGGGTCGTAATACCGGAAC
>NZ_JASCAN010000046.1:0-2143 GCF_029967775.1 Enterobacter sp. V89_11
TCCGGTAGTTATAATCCCGCGTGGCGACCGTGCCGGTGGCAAGGGTGTGCCAGGTCAGATTCTAACCAATTTTTTAACTCAAGTTTTCAAAACGAGCCGACAACCCGGTAAATACATATTAACTATGAAGTATCAAAAATTCTCTCAATTCACCAGATATGTTATTACGCTCTAAGTATTTCGCTTTATCTTCTTCAGATAAAGATATCCAAAAAGGAGACCAGTAAACGTTCCACCACAGACCTATCTGTCCTTGTAAACTGCCCACTGATTCAAAATCAGAATATGGAAAAACAGTATCAGGAGCTGGCGGTTCAAAGTGCTCATTGCAGAGTTTTCTAATCAAATCATTATCATTAGTGATTATATCAAGCACTATTTGACTAAGTTCATTAAACTTATAGTAGTGTACTATTTTCTCATTATTGATTAAACATACCTTTTCATTTTCAATTTTTTTCCGAAAAAAAGACTCTATTATTTCTTCTACTTTATCTACATCGCCAGGTTTAACCATAAATCTTGATGAATATGCATATACATTGTTACTTTTCAGACACAAAAAAAATGGGTATGTATTTATCGATTTTGCCAAGACTTCAAAGCCTGAGGCTGAGTAAATATCTTGGAGATCATTTTTTTTTCTGAAAAAATCAATAAATTTAATTTTCATCTATGTAATCCGCAATCCAGTCCGCACCATAATACCCAGCACAGCCGAATATTATACCACCAATAAGTCCTGTAATAACTGCACCTGGACCTGTCTCCACTCCCACTGCCGCACCAGCAACGGTTCCTATTTTAGCTCCCGCGACGAATCCGCCCCAACCCCCTGCTTGTCGTATAACTTCAGCGCTGATAGGTTTTACACTTCCGGTCTTTATAGATTTTTCAGTGGCTTGTTCAAGATCATACGCTGTAAGAACTATCCCTACGACCTGAACTACCCTACCTGCTTTCGCCATCCCTTTTACTAAGCTAAGAGATTCTGGTGTGAAAATGGCTTTCGCAGGTATTTTCTCACCCTTTATCAAAATTTCCTTATCAACATCTCTTACATATGCTGCAATCTTATCAACACGTTTAACCAAATGTGGATTTTTAACTTTGTATTCATCAAGTGCTTTCAAAATTTCATCAGTCGTAACTAACTCTGCTCCAGATTTTAATGCTTTCTCGACGTCAATATATATTGACTTACCATCAAATCTGGGAGAACCGCCGGGAAAAACAGAGCTTGTAGAGATATAGGGTGATTTGTTTTTACCCATCACATGCTCAGCAACACTAACTGTTGTATCAAAACTTTTGGGAAGTAAGCCATACCGCTCTGGGTCTGTCTCTGAAAGTAATCTTAGTGGCGATAAATCCATTTGGGACAAATAAGGGTTAGATTTTGAAGCATATATTTTTCTTACCAAAAAACCATCTTTCCCAGGCTCGTCGACAATAATAAAGAAAAACGCACGAGCTGGCATTAACAAACTAGTTACGTCGTGCGTTGAATGTGGAATTTCATTAGTTAAAGTTGAATGCTCAGTCATCTACCATCTCTCCAAAGCTTGGACACCTAGCCAAACGGTAAGTTTGGATGATTCCTTTGAAAAAACGCGTTTGCACAGACCTTGATTATCGGTGACCCCTTTAAATGTTTCACCACTTTCGCTAGAGATAAAATACGGCACATTGGCCATAGGCTTACCACTATCATTCAAGATCCGGAATTGTTCATCGAAGAATCCATTCCTGATTAAATCTTCAACTAATGCCATTGATATTGATGACATTGCTGTTGAATGTGCACCAGCAAACATAGTCCGCTTCACCTTACGCAGATACGACGCTGTCGTACCGTATTCTATTTTTCCCGCCTCCAGCCGCAGATAGCTTCCGCCGCCGATCAGCGTGATACGTTTTTTTCCGGCCAGGGAGATGTCATTCGCCGAGCTCAGCGTCAGCTTCTTCTCAGCGAACAACCGCAGGCTGGCGTTTTGCGCCTGGACATCTATTGGTCCTTCTCCGGATTTGACGCTCAGTTGTCCGATCCGGGCAAAGAGCCCCAGTTTTTCTCCGGCCAGTGCGGTCAGATTGCCCATTGTTCCGACGCTGATATCGCCCCCGGCGTTGACGACCACGTTTC
>NZ_JASCAN010000047.1:0-2134 GCF_029967775.1 Enterobacter sp. V89_11
TGCCCCGAAATCGCAGAACATCCGGTTTTACCTGGCTGTCGTTGATATCCAGAAAGTAACGGGTCTGTCCGTCAAAAAGCGCTAACATTTTGTTGACTTCTTGCCTTGCAGATATCGACTATTTGGAAAAGCGTTGGAGCCATTCCCCATATATTGAGACACTCATAAATGTTAACTGTACTCTGGGATCTTCCTCATTTGTAAGCTCAAGAAGAAGATTACCTGTAAAATTGCCGGTGAGAATTTATATATTGCTTATGCCTTTATTGTAAATTTCTATTCAACCAAGATATAGAAAAGGCCAGAAATATAACGCAGGCAATGAATAATGAAACATTCCTGAACATTTCCACTTCAAAGAAGAGATATGCTGGATAAACAATTAACAGAATATATTTAAGTCGCCTTGCTGTTTTGGATGTGTGCGACTCAGAAGGTACTTTTCTCAATTGACCATTTAATGAGAAAACAAATAGA
Source organism: Enterobacter sp. V89_11 (assembly GCF_029967775.1). NCBI lineage: Bacteria > Pseudomonadati > Pseudomonadota > Gammaproteobacteria > Enterobacterales > Enterobacteriaceae > Enterobacter > Enterobacter sp. V89_11. The sequence continues at coordinate 478 of NZ_JASCAN010000047.1, forward strand.
TAAGACAAAGAAGAAGAGAAAATAAACAATAAGGCCCTATATGGAAAATCAGCTTCAAAGATTTCAATCCCCAATAGCAGAGTTGAACTTATTGCTACGATGATACCTATTGCTTGCTTGGGAACAACTGCTGATATAAATATGCAAAACACAAGAATTAAATATACATAAAAACCATATAGGTTTGTTGATATGTGGGTTTTATGTGGAATAAAAAACTGGGCGTAAAGTAAAGAAATCGAAATGGTGATGATTCTATAGATCATACATGCTAACAAGCCGATCAGTAGTTTACTATTAAATGAATTAATGTTTTTATTTATTCCATGCCGCATAGTTATCATACTCTTCTGAGGTTATAGAGTTACCTAATGCATCAGTTGACGCTCCATTATCTTGCTCGACAACATTCACAGCAGGGTAAGTGCTACCACCAGATTTAATGCTATATGTAAATCTTTGGCTTGCATATAACGCCCCTCGGAGTACAAAGAAATTATCATACGTATTAGTTCTATCGGCAACATCAGTACGTTTACCAGTTCCCCATATCATACCGGTTTCAACTGTTGATGGTATATTTTTTTCCATTCTATATGTATCTATGGCGAAAGGTATTTGCCCAACGGCATCAGTCCAGTATGGGATTTTATTTATCATTACGAGGAGATAGCTGGCACCACCCACACTATTATTTTTCCAGTCGCCCTCACCTTTTGGACGAACAGCCAAAGGCGTTCTATCGATAACTGAAAATTCTGCAATATCATCCCAAGTGAATATTTTGCAAGCTTCTTTTGCGTAATCAGCTTCGTTAACATACAACAATTTCCGATAGTTATCTGCCAATGGTTCAAACCATTGATACTGGAATTTATCATACAACTCTTGAGCTGTCATGATTTTAAAAGAATCCTTTTCACCCCCTCTCAAAACGAACAAAACATCAGCGTTTTTTCTTGTGATTATCAAAATGTTTGGCACTTCAATTTTATGGGCTTCTTCATCTTTTTCAGGCGTGGTATTACCTTTTATTCCTAATTCCGTTTTTTCATTTTTTGTAACAATAAAATAGGGGGTGCCATCGACTTCAATATTTATTTTTTTCATTGAATTATTACTCAGCTTAAAAATACCCAATACTCAGACTCACTGTCTTTCTTGTCGATATATCCATCTGCGCCAGAGCCTGAAAGTATTTCCTCTCCCTCCATTGTTTCAACACGATAATTGACATTTGAAGAGAAATTTAACTTTCTGTCGTAATACTGAGTGATCATTACCATCTGCTTCAATGACTCAATTGGTAGATTGGTTGCACCAGCAAACATCGTCCGCTTCACCTTCCGCAAATAAGACGCCGTCGTACCATACTCGACCTTCCCGGCCTCGAGTCGCAGATAGCTTCCGCCGCCGATCAGCGTGATACGTTTTTTCCCAGCGAATGAAATGTCACTCGCCGAGCTCAGCGTCAGCTTCTTCTCAGCAAACAACCGCAGGCTGGCGTTTTGCGCCTGGATATCTATTGGCCCTTCTCCGGATTTGACGCTCAGTTGTCCGATCCGGGCAAATAGCCCCAGTTTTTCTCCGGCCAGCGTGGTTAGATTGCCCATTGTTCCGACGCTGATATCGCCCCCGGCGTTGACGACCACGTTTC
>NZ_JASCAN010000048.1:0-1997 GCF_029967775.1 Enterobacter sp. V89_11
TTCCAGAACAGAAGCCCCTCCACCGGGAGCTGAACGGTAATTCGGTTGAGCATAATCTTTATTCCGTAATGGTTTTATGCTGGAGAAGATAATAAAAAACGGATAAATGAAAAAAGTCATTTACTATTACATGTAACCAGGCAGATGAAAAATCACCTGGGGGAAATCGACGAGGAATCTATCATTTAATATGGAACACTTAATTAACTAATTAAAAATATACCCTACGCATAGCACCATACTTTCCCCATGCTAAAAACAAAGCATTGGTATAAAGCACACATTTCTTCCGCAGCGATGAAATTTCCCCAGCACGTCCACAGTGTTACTCCGGAGATGGATAACCCCCTATCATTCGTCAAGCCGACTTCAGTAATGTGTGGTGGAGTCAAACCTGCTGGCTTAACACGCATGGGAAATATCACCTGGTAATGAAGTATTTCCTTGTCAGTTGAGGTGTACAGCCATTTTCAGTCATTCGCCTCAAGGTCTTCGTTACTGGTAGCGGAGGCTATGGGAAACGGATAGATGTTCTAAGTGTTTATAATTTCTCTTCACTTAGGCCGCGGAGGCTAACCAGATACCATAGAATATAAGAATGCAACCAAATGATGCCAGACATTTCGCCAGTAAAAGCAATCCGGGGCTATATCTGTTTGCCAGTGATGACAAAATCGAATAATTTTGCTCCGTGTTATATCGCTGATGAAAACGCATTATAGCTTCAAATATTGTGCAAAGCATAACGACGAAAAACTTAGCCAATAACAGTGTGACAAATGAAGGCGGAATAACGATTAGTACCAACTCACCATCTTCTTTTGTCATCGAGGGGAAAATTTCCCGCAATCCGATCAACACGAAAACAAGAATAAAAGTGCCGACTAATATAAAAGATAATTTTACGAAAAAAACCACCCATTCTTTTTTGTTAAAATTATCTTTGCCATTCCAGATATAGGCAAGAGCGACCAATGAAAAAATAATAAACCCGAGAAACTTCATTAAATCCGCTGCTCCTTATTCGCTCGCCCGACTATGACAGTCACACACTAACAATTGGCGCCACGGCGGGTTGCGTGAGGATGATCACCGCAACCAGTTGACCGAGCTGCCTGCTGCGGTCGATGCACGCATCCGGGTCGGGTCAAGGGCATAACGCAAAGCGGAGACGTGGTTGCGATAACAGTAGAAACAACGGTATCCGTTATGCAACCTTAATCATTGTGCTTACTTTAGCCAAAGACCCGAAAACATAAGGACGCTTCCGAGGGAAATTAAGCTTTTAGCAACGATAAGTAAGCCAGGCGCGACGATGCGTGATATAGACGATATTTTTTCATAATTTTCCACATTGTAGCTTTTGTGCCCCCTCAGAATCCCCGAGAAAACAGTACAGAGCAGCACAACTGTGACCTTTAAACCCCATACGCACAGAAAAGACATAGAAAAAATGATCGAATATTGTTTGGCCGTTGCGATGGAAAACAATGACATCGACTGAGAAAGCCATTTAAACGTAAAGCCAATGACAACTGTGGCTACTAACACCAGAACCAACATCATCCACGCCAGGAGCCACTTTTTCTTGTTAAAAAAATCTTTTCCATTCCAGATAAGCGCTAGTGTCCAAATCATAAAGAAAATAAAGAAAAACCAATGCATTACAATATTTCCCATTTATCCTCTTTAATCTTTTGTCAAAAGGGCAACACACTCAGCAATAACCATTAATCCCGCCATCTGCCTGAGCGGAAATTACGGCCAGCTCAAACCCTCACTATCCAAATATGAAAACAATTACAAGAAAGTATCTTCAGGAGCCCTGTCGAACAGTTCACCTGCCATTCTGGCGATACGTTCGTGTTGTACCAGTTTGTCTTTCCACTCCTGTGGGATACCGGAATAACCATACAGCGCACCCGCGATTTGCCCCGCCGTAGCCGCAACGCTGTCAGCATCATCGGCAAGATTGGCGGCCAACAGAATAGCATCTC
>NZ_JASCAN010000049.1:0-1826 GCF_029967775.1 Enterobacter sp. V89_11
CCGTTCTACCGACTGAACTACAGAGGAATCGTGTGAACGGGGCGCATATTATCGATGCTCCCCGATGATGTCAAAGGCAGAATGCATATTTCTGACTGTTTGCCGAATTATTCTCCACTTCGCGCATTTGTCAGGCATTCTGTTGATTCTGTGGTCGTTGGTTCCTGTTTTATTCGCGGGTATTTCCAGAGCCAGCGCCCACTGACCATACGCCAGTAGAACAACGCCCCACGCACCGCCCAGTCAAGGAACATCCCCAGCCAGACGCCGACTACCCCCATGCCAAGCATGACCCCGAGCGTGTAACCCACCACCACACGGCAACCCCACATGCCGAGCATCGACACCCACATCGCGAAGCGTGCATCGCGTGCCCCTTTCAGCCCGGCAGGCAGAACCCATGAAGCCGCCCAGATGGGCATAAAGGCCGCGTTCAGCCAGATCAGGATCTTAACGACCTCTTTGACATCATCTTCGTGGGTATAAAAAGAGGCCATAAGCCCGGCAAAGGGGGCGCTTCCCCAGGCGATCAACGTCAGGCCAATGGTTGACAGCCAGAAGACGTGCCGCAACTGCCGTTCCGCCTGCCCTATCTGCCCTTTTCCCAGCCGTTTACCAGTGATGATGGTCGACGCCGAACCGAGGGCGTTGCCCGGCAGGTTTATCAGGGAGGCGATGGAGAAGGCAATAAAGTTACCGGCGATAACGTCAGTCCCCATCCCGGCGACAAACATTTGCGTCAACAGCTTGCCCCCGTTAAACAACACGGATTCAATACTGGCGGGAATACCAATTCCCATCACTTCCCAGATAATGGCGAAGTTAAAGGGGCGGAAATAGCTCTTCAGCGTAAGGCGCAGTGACGGCGTGATCCCCGCCATCAGCACCCCGAGAATGGCGGCCGCGCCGATATAACGTGAAATCGTTAACCCCAGCCCGGCACCCACGAACCCGAGTCCGTCCCAGGAGAAGACGCCGTAGATCAGCACGCTGCTGATAATGATATTCAGGATGTTCATCCCGCCGTTTATCAGCAACGGAATTTTGGTGTTGCCCGCCCCGCGCAGCGCGCCGCTGCCAATCAGCGCGATGGCTGCAGCCGGATAACTCAGGACCGTCATTTCCAGGTAGGTCAGCGCCAGGTCTTTAACTTCATTTGTGGCCTCACCGGCGACAAAATCGATAATTTCCCTGCCGAAATAGTGGATCACCGCCGCCAGCACGATCGAGAAAATGGTCATGATCATCAGCGACTGTCGGGCAGCCTCGCGCGCACGTTTAGGATCGAGCTTGCCGAGGCTAAAGGCGACGACAACCGTCGTCCCGAGGTCAATGGCAGCAAAGAACGAAATAACCACCATGTTAAAGCTGTCCGCCAGCCCGACACCGGCCATCGCCTCTTTACCCAGCCAGCTGACCAGGAAGGTACTCAGCACCCCCATCAACAGAACGCAGGTGTTTTCCAGGAAAATAGGCACGGCAAGGGGGGTGATTTCACGCCAGAACAGAACACTATAGCTTTTACGCTTTGCATACCATGGCGTGCGCATAATCGCCTGGCGTAGGGGGGCAGTGACGTTCAAAATGGACCTTAACGAGAAAGTTGAAACTCCATTTCAAATGATGGGGGAGAAATGCTAAACCTGCAAAGTATTTTCCATAAAAAGATGTGTGGATTTACAACAAACTGTCGACAGAATCATCAATCGATCGCTAATCGCTAAGATCAGGTTTGACAAAACTTTTTTCGCCGCTAAGATAAGCCTCCACAACGATTCCTCTGTAGTTCAGTCGGTAGAACGGCGGACTGTTAATCCGTATGTCAC
>NZ_JASCAN010000026.1:0-251966 GCF_029967775.1 Enterobacter sp. V89_11
CTAACGCCAACAGCCGCCCGACAGGGGATACCACCGGCTACCTGGCAAACCCGAAAGAGGTGTGAGATGGGAAGTGGATGGCATGAATGGCCGCTGGTGATCTTCACCGTCTTCGGACAGTGCGTCGCCGGGGCATTGATCGTTATGGGGCTCGTCTGGCTTACTGAAAAAGACGACGCGGTGAAAACACGCCTTGTCCGCAGTATGTTCTTTCTGTGGCTGGTGATGGGCATCGGATTTTTGGCGTCCGTGCTGCACCTTGGCTCCCCGCTCCGGGCCTTTAACTCGCTCAACCGCGTGGGTGCTTCGGCGCTCAGTAACGAAATTGCCGCGGGATCCATTTTCTTTGCCGTTGGCGGTTTCTGGTGGCTGGTATCCGTTATCGGTAAAATGCCCCCGGCACTGGGTAAAATCTGGCTGGTCGTTAGCCAGATCCTGGGCGTTGTCTTTGTCTGGGCGATGACCCGGGTTTATCAAATTGATACCGTACCGACCTGGTACACGGGTTACACCACGCTGGCCTTTTTCCTGACGCTGGTATTGGGAGGGCCGCTGTTTGCAGCCCTGTTGCTGCGCGTGGCAAACACGACATATAAAAGCACATTCGCGGCCTCTGTCAGCGTGCTGGCACTCCTGGCCTGCGTGGCGGTCATCGTGCTGCAGAGCAATGACCTGGCGACAATCCACAGTTCCGTTCAACAGGCGAGTGCCCTGCTGCCTGACTATGGCGCACTGCAAATCTGGCGTATCGTACTGCTTGCCGCCGGACTCGGCTGCTGGTTGTGCCCGCTGATGCGTCGGCAGGAGCCTAAAGCCCTCGCTCTTTTTGCAGGCGTGATACTGGTCGTCGTGGGTGAACTGATTGGCCGTGGTCTTTTCTATGGTCTGCACATGACCGCAGGTATGGCGGTTGCGGGTTAACACAGTCGCGCGGGCTACTCCGCGCGAGCAAGGAAGGTAGTCATGAAAGAAGTGTCACAGCGTGATTCGTTCGCGTTCAGCGCCCGGGTACTGGGCGCGCTGTTTTATTTTGCTCCAGATAGCGAGCAGACTGCGCCGCTGGTGCAGGCGCTCACCGCAGGCGACTGGATTCAGGACTGGCCGCTGGCGCCGGAAACGCTGCAGCCCGTTGCAGATGCGTTCAAAACGCCAGCAGATGAAGCATTGAAAGATGCCTGGCAACGTCTGTTTATTGGCCCTTACGCCCTGCCGTCACCGCCGTGGGGTTCCGTCTGGCTGGATCGGGAATCCGTGCTCTTCGGCGACTCCACCCTCGCGCTGCGCCAGTGGATGCGTGAAAACAACATTGCCTTCGAGATGAAGCAGAACGAACCGGAAGATCACATCGGTACCCTGCTGTTACTGGCCGCGTGGCTGGCAGAAAATGGCCGCGACGCTGAACGCGACCAGCTTCTGGCGTGGCACCTGCTGCCGTGGAGTACCCGCTTCCTGTCCGTGTTTGTTGAAAACGCCGGGCATCCGTTCTACACCGCACTGGGCAAACTCGCACAGCTGACGCTCGCGGACTGGCAGGACACGTTAATTATTCCGGTCGCGGAAAAAACGCTGTACCGCTAACGCCAGCACCTGGCTTGCTCACCGCTTCCGGGCAAGCCAGGCTCTCCAGCCACCAAATTCGGTGATATCCCGTGCCCCCTCCAGGCCATACGCCTCGCAGATAAACCCGGTCAACCACCGTCCGTCCTGCAGCTCGATTTTTCCCAGCCCCAGAGGTGCGGGGATCCCGGCGAGAAACGACCCCACTTCGCTGTGCGGTAGCTCCCAGACTTCGACCGCAATCCCGGCCCCCTGGTCTGCCACCCGAACCATTCCGGGACGTTTACCGTCCGCCAGCGCATACAGACGGTAATAAGGTGCGCTGGTGGTCGCGTCGACAAGGCGTGCTCCGCGCTCTCGTAACTGAACATTGAGCGCCAGACCGTCCATATGCGCACCGCAGACCACTATCCGCAGGCGGTCATGGGTTGCGGTGCAGGTCGGCGCGTCGTCCAGCATGGCACGATTGCCCGGTAACGTTAATTTTGTGTGACGTTGTAACGCATCAGCCAGACTGAGCAGATACTGATCGGTAAACGCGCGGCCAAACAGCGTGACGCCGGATGGCAGCCCATTGTTCATTTCACCGACCGGGACCGCTACGGCGGCATAGTCGAGCAGGTTCATAAAGTTGGTATAGATGCCCAGCGCCGAGTTGCTTTTAACCGGCTCATCGGCCAGCTCAGCCAGACTCACCGGGCGGGGATACGTCGGAATTAATACGCACTCCAGGTCGGCCATCATGGCATCGCACTCGGCTTTATACCGCTGGAGTTTGTATTGCGCGTCAAACGCCGCCACCGCAGTGGCTGCAGGCGCGTTTTGCAGGACATCACGGATAACCGGCAACACCGCGTCGGGCTGGCGTTCAATCAGCGCACCCGCGAGGTGATAACGCTCGGCAACCCACGGGCCGTCATAGAGCAGTTTCGCGGCCGCCAGAAACGGTGCAAAGTCGAGAGTCACGGGCACGCCACCCAGCGCGATAAGCCCCGTCTTCGCGCGGTGATACAGCGCCTCGCTTTCTGCACAGCCGAGAAACTCCAGCGTCTCCGGCACGCCAAAGCGAAAGCCCGCAGCAGGGACACCAAAAGCCTGCGGACCGTTCCACGCCGGGTTTGACCGGCTGTATTCGTCACGCGGATCCTGTCGCGCCGTGAGTGCCAGCAGCTGGCTGGCCTCTGCTGCTGTCGCGGTGAAAAACGTGACGCAGTCCAGCGTGCGGCAGGCAGGCACAACCCCTGCCGTGGAGATGAGTCCTTTGGTTGCCTTGAGGCCGACCAGATTATTCAGCGAGGCCGGTACGCGCCCGCTGCCGGCCGTGTCCGTTCCCAGCGCGAAGCTCGCCAGACCCAGGGCTACCGCCAGCGACGACCCCGCGCTGGAGCCACCGGACGGGTAATCCGGATGAACGCTGTTACGACATGGGCCATACGGCGAACGCGTACCGTTTAAGCCGGTAGCGAACTGATCGAGGTTAGTTTTCCCCAGAGGAATCGCCCCCAGCGCAATCAGCTGCGAAACTATCGTTGCATCCTGCTCTGCCCGATACGCAAATGCCGGACAGGCGGCGGTGGTGTCGATACCTGCCAGATCGATATTGTCTTTGATGGCAAAGGGCACGCCGAACAGCGGCAGCGTGTCCGGCGCTACGCCCTCCAGCGCGGCAAGGTACGGCTCCAGCTCTTCAGGGGTGAGCAGATAAATAAAAGCGTTAAATGACGGGTTCAGCGCCAGCGCGCGCTCGCGTAATGCCGTTATCACCTCACGCGGGGCGATCTGGCCTTCACGGTATGCCTCTGCCAGCACAGAGAGACGTAAATCATAAAGAGGCTTCATGCTGTTTTCTCCAGAACGACCACGCACTGGCCCGCCCGCACCGACGACCCCGGCTGGACACGGACCTGACTGACCACACCGTCCTGAGTGGCAACTAACGGGATTTCCATTTTCATCGACTCCAGCACCACCAGCACATCGCCTTCGCGCACGGAGTTGCCGACCTCAACGTTCACCTGCCACAGGTTGCCGGCAACCGGGCTTTCAACACCGGATTCTCCCGACCGTAACGGCGCGTCGTCACCGTCATCCGTCGTTTCGTCGCTGCTGTCAAAATGCGCCTGCCCGCCCGCTATCCAGCGCTCACGCTCGGCATTAAACGCCGCCTGCTGATGCGCACGGAATGCCTCAATCTCAGGTGCTTCGTCAGCCAGAAACTGCTGATACTCCGCCAGTTTCAGCGTGGTGTGTTCAATACGCAGCGGATAACGCCCCAGCGGGAAATCCCGGCGGATGGTTTGCAACTCCCCGGCTGAGACCGGATAAAAACGAATTTGATCGAAGAAACGCAGCAGCCAGGGCTTGCCGCCGAAATCCTCTACCGTGCGATAGCGATTCCACATCTGCAGGGTTCGCCCTACAAACTGATACCCGCCCGGCCCTTCCATACCGTAGATGCAGAGGTATGCCCCACCAATGCCCACCGAGTTCTCCGCCGTCCAGGTACGCGCCGGATTGTATTTGGTGGTCACCAGACGGTGTCGCGGGTCGAGCGGCGTGGCCACCGGCGCGCCGAGGTAGACATCCCCCAGCCCCATCACCAGATAACGGGCGTCGAACACCGTTTTATACACTTCATCAATGTTAGCCAGATCGTTTATGCGACGGATAAACTCCAGGTTGCTCGGGCACCACGGCGCATCGCGGCGCACGGTGGTCATGTATTTGTCGATGGCTTTCTGACACGCCGGATCGTCCCAGGAGAGCGGCAGCCAGACGATGCGCGACGGCACGTCCAGCGAGTCCTGGTCACAAACGCCCTGCCACAGCCCGGCGATCACCTCCAGCAGGCTATCCAGGCGCAGCGTTTCCGGCTGATAATGAATTTGCAGGGAGCGGATCCCCGGCGTGAGATCGATAACGCCTTTCAGCGCCCGGCCCTCCAGCGCCTGCATCAGCGCGTGGCCGCGAAAACGCAGCACCAGATCCAGCTCAGGCTCGCCAATCTCCAGCAGCAGATGGGTATCACCCGACACTCTCGCCACCAGACGTTTATCGTCCGTCCCCTGCGTCAGCACAATCGGTGAGTCCAGACCGGCAGGTTGCCATGTGACTGATTGCGGGGTCAGGCTGGCGATTTGGCGCTCCTGCGCCTGCGCCAGCCGTCGCGCGGTGGCAATATCCACCGGCACAAAGCGAACGTAATCTCCCGCCTTCAGTTGCCCTACCGCGTGCAGATCGGCCTCGATGATGGTGACCGGACAGACAAACCCGCCCAGGCTTGGGCCATCCGGGCCGAGGATCACCGGCATATCGCCGGTAAAATCCACCGCGCCGATGGCATACGGATTGTCATGAATGTTCGACGGATGCAGACCCGCCTCGCCGCCGCTGTCGCGAACCCACTCCGGTTTCGGGCCAATCAGGCGTACCCCCGTCCGGCTGGAGTTGAAATGCACTTCCCATTCGGTGGCGAAAAACGTCGCGATGTAATCCGGCGTGAAATACTCCGGCGCACCGTGCGGGCCGTAAATCACCCGCAGTTCGCGCACCGCGTCCAGCCTCGTGTGCAGCGCCTGCGGCAGCGGCGCATCCGCAACCGGCTCGGTTAACGGAGCCAGGTGCAAAATGTCACCTGTGCGGAGCGCCCGTCCGGCGTGCCCCCCGAACTGCCCCAGCGTGAAGGTACTTTTACTGCCCAGATATTCCGGCACGTTAAACCCGCCGCGCAGGCAAAGATAGCTGCGCACGCCCGCACCGCGGATCTCGCCCATACGCAGCGTCATGCCCGCACGTACGCGAAAAACGTGATTATTGGCCAGCGGTTCACCGTCCAGCGTGAGCGCAATTTCAGCGCCCGTCACCACCAGCTGCGCATCGCAGTTGAATTTCAGCGTCGGGCCGCTGAGGGTGATCTCAAGCGCGGCGGCATCGTCTTTATTGCCCAGCAGACGGTTACCCAGACGCAGCGCCAGGCTGTCCATTGGCCCGGATGGCGGAACGCCAACCGCCCAGTAGCCTGTGCGTCCCGGGTAATCCTGTACCGTGGTCTGCGTACCGGCGCTGAGCACCTCCAGCGTGGACGCCTGGTACATCAGGTGCTCAAGACAGCGGGTCCAGGGCTCACCTGCAGCAAACGGCGCGAAGGTCAGGATCTGCTGCAGATAACTGCGGTTGGTTTCAACGCCATAAAGACGGGTCTCCCCCAGCGCGGAATGCAGCACGCGGATGGCGGCTTCGCGTGTCGGCTGCCAGGCGATCATTTTGGCTAACATGGGGTCAAAAAACGGCGGGACGTCGCATCCGGCCTCAACCCAGCTGTCGATGCGCAGCGTAACGCGGTCATCGGGCGGGAAAGCCACGTCGGTGAGCAGTCCCGGTGAAGGCTGGAACTGGCGGCCCGGGTTCTCGGCATAGATCCTGGCCTGAATGGCATGCCCCTTCGGTTTCAGGGTGTCACGCAGTGTCGCCAGTGGCGGCAACGTTCCGGCGGCAAGTTCGATCATCCAGCGCACCAGATCCACGCCCCACACCTGTTCGGTCACGCCGTGCTCCACCTGCAAACGGGTATTCACCTCAAGGAAGTAAAAGCGGGCGGCGTCGCTGTCATAAACGAATTCAACGGTGCCCGCGCTGCGGTAGTTGACCGCTTTACCCAGCGTTATCGCCGCCTCGCACAGTGCCTGCGCCATGCCCGCCGGCAGGTTTGGCGCGGGCGTCTCCTCCAGCACTTTCTGGTTACGCCGCTGCACAGAGCAGTCGCGCACGCCGAGGGCAATCACCTCGCCCTTGCCGTCGCCAAACAGCTGTACTTCCAGATGACGCGCCCGCTCAATGTACTTTTCGATAAAGACACCCGCGTCGCTGAAGTTATTTTTCCCCAGACGCACTACCGCATCGAACGCGTCACGCAGCGCTTCTGCGTCATAGCAGACGCGCATACCGATACCGCCGCCTCCCGCCGTGCTTTTCAGCATCACCGGATATCCCACCCCGGCGGCAGCGTTGACGGCCTGGTTAACATCGGCCAGCAGGTCGGTGCCCTCCAGCATCGGAACACCGTGCGTTTTCGCCAGCGCGCGAGCGGTATGTTTTAGCCCAAACAGACGCAGCTGTTCCGGCGTGGGGCCCACAAAGGCAATCCCCGCGGCGTCACACGCTTCGGCGAACGCGGCGTTTTCCGAGAGAAAGCCGTACCCCGGATGAATGGCCTGTGCCCCGCTGGCTTTCGCGGCGGCGATGATCTTCGTGCTATCCAGATAGGTATTCGCCGCCGGGCCATCGCCCAGACTCAGCGCTTCATCGGCCTCGCGAATATGCAGGCTGCTGATATCCGCCTCGGAATAGACTGCCACACCACGGATTTTCATGGTGCGCAGGGTGCGTAAAATGCGGCAGGCTATCGCCCCGCGGTTCGCAATCAGGAGTGTCGTCAACATAGGTCAGACTCAATCGTGGCGGGTCGTCCCGCCGAAAATCGGCTCACCCATGGTCGTCCATGGGGGAAAAAGCGGTTACGGCAGAATGCGTCCGGCACGGACTTCAAACAGGCGGTACAGCGCCTGGCGCAGTCGCTGCCAGCGGGTGGGCGTCAGTTCCATACCAACACCTCAGCAGGCGTTGGGTTCCAGCCGTTGCAGGGGTTATTCAGCTGTGGACAGTTGGAGATCAAGACAATGACGTTGCACTCGGCGCGCAGGTCGACGTATTTCCCCGGCGCGGAGATGCCATCTTCAAACGTCAGCCCGCCCTCTGGCGTCACCGGCACGTTCATAAAGAAATTGATGTTGGCCGTGATGTCGCGTTTTTGCAGACGGCCATCGTGCAGACAGGCGCAGAGGAAGTTATCGCGGCAGCTGTGCATATGGCGTTTATCGAGGGCGTATCGCACGGTGTTGCTCTCCTGGGCGCAGGCCCCGCCGAGTGTATCGTGACGCCCGCAGGTATCGTCGATAATGGTCAGCAGGGGGTTACCGAGGCTGGAGTACAGGACGCTGCCCCGCGTGAGATAGGCGTTGTTCTGACGGCGCAATGTGCGCTGTGCATCGTAACGTTCACGCGGGTTATCGGCATTGTAGAACAGCGTGTCGACCGCCTGGTTACCTTCCAGGTCGAGCAGGCGCAACGTCTGCCCTTGTTTCACCTCGAACAGGTACGGTTCACCTGCCGGGATCACGTGGCGAAATACCGCGTCTTGCACATGCTTTTCAGAGATCATGGTCATTTTACTGCTCCTTACAGGGCGAAAAGCCGGGTATTGGTCATGGCGCGTTCGTTTTCCGGGCGCGTCAGAAGCGCGTTAACGGCCCCCTCTTCATCCTCAGCCTGTCGCCAGCTCAGCGCGACCGGTCGTGGGGCATATTCCCGGGACGGATCCATCGGATGCTGCAGCGCGGTCATCACCACAAGCGTGTCCATGGGGGCGTACAGCTCCACGTAACTGCCCGGCTGTGAATAACCGCCGTGGAAGGTGAACTGACCGCGGTCATCGACGGTGACTTTGCTGAAGAAGTTGACCACCATCAGCAGATCTTCGAGATTGAGATCCCACTTCCCCATCTCCACCAACAGGTTGTCCGTTCCGTTTCGGTAAAACCCGTTGCGCAGTTCCTGATAGCGTCCCTGGCCATACTTTTCAGTCACCTCGGCGGCGTTCAGTACGCCGCCAAACGGGTCATGCCAGCCGCAGGTATCTGCGGTGATGCCTGCCAGCACGCGTCCCATGTCGGAGTAAAAGCAGTGTCCGGCGGTCAGACGCGCGGTGTGCTGGCCTTTCAGGGTGTCGGGCAGGTTCAGACGTTCACTTTTCTCGTGCGGATTCAGCATCAGCAGGCTGACGTTTGCTCCACCTTCAATGTCGGTCATACGCAGGATCTGTCCGCGCTTAAGCACAAACGAGAGGTGACCGCCGCCGGGCAGGATCTCTTCGCGTAACATGGTCATGGTATTCACGGTGTTAACCCCTTAATGCATAAACGTTATCGGGAGCCGTTCCACTCAGCGCGGAGAGCCGCGTCTCGTTGAGCGGAATGTCGTAGGTAATACGGGCGCCAAAGGCGTTGGGCGCCTGCGGGTCGAGGCGCACTTTGTCGAACACCAGTAAGCGGGTGCCGAGGTTAAAGCCTTCCGAAAGATCGTGGGTGACCATAAAGACGGTCATGCGGGTCTCCCCCCACAGCTGAAGCAACAAGGCGTGCATATCTTTACGGATACCCGGATCCAGGGCGCCAAACGGCTCATCCAGCAGCAACACGCGCGGCTGCATGATGAAGGCCTGCGCAATGGCTAAACGTTGCTGCATACCGCCGGAAAGCTGGGCCGGGTATTTGTGCATCGCATGCCCGAGACCGACTTTTTCCAGCATCCCGGTGGCCCGCTCACGCGCCGCGCGTTTCTTTGCCCCAAACAGTCGCCCGAACAGCGTCGCTTGCGGCAGTTCCAGACCTATGGTGACGTTATCCAGCACGCTGAGATGCGGGAAAACGGAGTAGCGCTGAAACACCACGCCCCGGCTGCTGTCCGGCTCGGCGCGCAGCGGTTTACCATCCAGCGTAATGGACCCTCGGCTGGGCGCTTCCTGACCGAGCAGCAGGCGCAAAAACGTGGATTTTCCGCAGCCAGAGGCCCCCACCATTGAGCAGAACTCGCCCTCTTTCACCTGCAGATTGAGGCGCTCCAGCACCACGTGGTCGCCGTACTCCTGCCAGATATTGTTGATGGTGATAAAGCTCATGCCTTCCCTCCTTCCGCCCAGGGAAACCAGGTTTTGTGTAACTGGCGCAGGGCCAGATCCATCAGCCAGGCCAGCAGCGTGATCCACAGGACGTACGGAATGATCACATCCATCGCCATATAGCGGCGCACGAGGAAAATGCGATAGCCCAGCCCGGCGGTTGAGGAGATGGCCTCTGCCGAAATGAGAAACAACCATGCCGATCCCAGCAGCAGACGCAGCGAGGTCAGCAGCCGCGATAGCAGCTGCGGAAGTACCAAGCGCAACACCAGCGTCCAGCTGTTGGCACCCAGCGTCTGGGCTTTGATCAGAATCTCCGGTGGGATTTCGCACGCGCGATGCTCCAGATCGCGCGCCAGCATCGGAGTGATGCCGATGACAATCAGCATCACTTTCGACAGTTCATCCAGCCCGAAAACGATAAATAGCACCGGCAGGATCGCCAGCGGCGGGATCATCGACAGTACAGTCATCAGCGGCGAGAGCGACGCGCGCCACAGCGGGAAAACACCGGCGGTGACGCCAACACAGAGGCCGATGATCGAGGCGATGACCAGCCCCGTCAGCAGACGGGCAAGGCTCACCAGCGTGTCCACCCAGAACAGATAGTCACCGCTGCGTTTATCCGGGGTAAACGCCATGCGTGATAGCGCGTCCAGCATCTGCTGCAGGCCAGGCAGCAGCTTGTCCTGCGGGTTAGCCTCCAGCCTGACCGCGGAACCGAAAAAGTATGCGGCCAGCAGCAGGACGAAAGGCAGCATCACGAGCATCAGCCGCATGCCGGGCGTGGGATGGCGATTAATTTGTCGCATGGATGTTCCGTCCGTTATCACAGCGTGCCGGCAGCGGCCATTTTCACGAAGCTGTCGTCAAAGCGCAGCTTCACGTTGCTGGCATCGCCCTGGGTGACATTGCCCGGGAAGCGCATGCCGATGAAATCCGCGCTTTGCGCCCCATCGCCCAGCAGCCCTTTATCGAACGAAAACGTGGCCACGCGCTGCATGGTTTTCGCCAGTTCCGGCGACGTTAAAAAGGCAATATTGTCCTGCGGGGTATAGAACAGGTGGGTTGTTTTCAGCTGCGCCTGATAACCGGCCAGATCGGTACCGGAGGCGGCGGCCATCGCGTTGAGCACGGTGGCATCCTGCGCTTTCATCAGCCCCATCATCTCGTACCATGCGCCGGTCAATGCTTTGCCAAGCGCCGGGTTGTCTTTCAGGGTTTCGCTGTTGACCACCATCATGTCGATAAGCTCACCCGGTACCTGAGAGGAGCTGAACACTTCAGTCGTTTTTGGCGTGCCTTTGATGACCGACAGCTGAGGGTTCCAGGCTACCGCCGCCTGCACATTTGCCGTGCCAAAGGCGGAGACGATGTCCGCGTCAGACGTGTTTACCACGGTGACGTCTTTTTCGGCCAGGCCGGCTTTTTCCAGGCCGCGCACCAGCAGATAGTGGGAAACAGAGAGCTCAGGCAGGTAGACTTTCATCCCTTTCAGGTCGTTGAGCGTTTTGCCCTCGCCCTTCATCACCACGCCGTCGTTGCCTTCTGAATAGCTGCCGAGGATCAGCGCCGTGGTATCAACGCCGCCCGCGGCCGGTATGGTCAGCGCATCCATATTGGTCATGGTGCAGCCGTCAAACTGGCCCGCAGTGTACTGGTTGATGGATTCGATATAGTCGTTGAGCTGAACAACGTTGATTTTGATGCCGTATTTATCGGCCCATTTATCGATGATTTTGCTACTGCTGAGGGTGCCCCAGGGCATCCAGCCGGCGTAGATGGTCCAGCAGACGTTGAACTCTTTCTTCACCGCAGCAAAGGTGGGGAGACTGACCAGCATCGCCAGGGAGAGTACCAGGGTGCGGAATAATGGCGTTTTCTTCATGCTTGACCTCTGAGTGGCACAAAATTAGGGGGCAGCGCGACACCTTCAGGTGCTGCTGTCTCCCGGGCTTTTGTCCCGCCGTGTAACCTCTCAGAGGTCGCCAGCTCTTGGACCAGTCATTCACCGCAGTGAACCGGAACCCTAGCCAGCTATTTTTCAAATTGTGGTGTGCTGCCCTTCAGTGTTAAGCGTTGCAAGGGATATGCCAGAATTTTTTATGTTAATTATTAAACTGTTAAGTCTGCCTGTGCAGGCTCTTTCACCGTTTTGGTGAGACAAGGCGAGTTGAGTGCACCGTGCTGGTGCTCTTTGGGATGACGCGTGGTGCTGACGGCGTTGCCCACAGAACGTGTCTGCGACAGCAGCAAAGGCTCAAAATGATGTGCTGGTTTTTGCCAGGTCTTTCATCATCGTCGTCGTCAGGCTGAGCTGCTCGCTTCCCATTTTACGTGACAATTCCTCTCTTGCGGACTGCCATACGGGGATCACGGATGTCAGAAGCGCCCACCCCTGCGCGGTCAGGCTAAGTTGTTTTCCACGGCGTCCGCGCCCCCCCGTTGATTCAATAACCCCACGGGACTCCATAATCCGTATGTTTCGGCTCAGTGTGGTTGCATCCACCCCGGCCTTTGATGCAAGCCCTGCCACCGTTTCATTTACGCCACCGCCGATCCCCACCAGCAGGCTGAACTGTTCTGCCGTCAATTCATAAGGTCTGAAGCAGGCGTTGTAATAACGCGTAATAGCCCGTGCGGTTGCACGTGCCTGATACGCCGGACAGGTTTCGGGGATGGTTTTTAGTAACGCCAGATCAACAGTGTTCATACTTTACGCTCGACAGATACGGTGAGATAAAATAGTGTATATACACTATTAACGCTATTCAAGGTATCATGATGCCCGCATTTATCCATATCAATTTACGTGTTATCGACCCTGCACGGCAGGCCAATCTTGCCCCTCGCTTCAGACTGGCACTTGAAGAGGCCGGCGGCAAAATTCTGCATTTTGGTCCTGTTGTCGAAGTCCTTGAAGGCGATGAAGAACCGCTACCCTTTGCTGGCATTTTTGAGTTCTCTTCACTGCAGCAGGCGCTGGCGTTTTATCATTCGGAAAAATATGCCCCGATCAAAGCTGAACGCCAGCTGGCACAGCAGGCAAAAATGTTCGTTGTCACCACTGACTAAGCGTTTCGTTTCCTTGCCTGCGGTATCGTTTCCAGATTTCTCCACCCGTTCGCCAGAACCGGTGTAGAGTTTTTAAACACTGCACCTCTAAAAGGACACCGGCATCATGTTAAGCATCCTGGGCAAGACAACCTCGATCAACGTACGTAAAGTGCTCTGGACCTGCGAAGAAGCGGGTATCGAGTATCACCAGGAAGACTACGGCAGCGGTTTTGCCTCCACGCAAACCGCTGCCTTCCGCGCCCTGAATCCCAACGCCATGGTTCCCGTGCTGCTCGATGACGAGTTCGTCCTCTGGGAATCTAACGCAATCTGCCGTTATCTGGCCCGTAAAGCCGGCCGTGAGGATCTCCTGCCAACGGAACCGCAGGCCTGCGCCAACGTCGAACGCTGGATGGACTGGCAGGCAAGCGAATTTAACAATACCTGGCGGTATGTCTTTCCGGCATTGGGACGCAATAACCCGGACTATAACGACCCGGAGCGTATTGCCGCCGGAATTAAAGCGTGGAACCACTGCATCGCTATTCTGGAGGAGCAGTTGCAACGCACCGCAGCCTATACGGCGGGCGAGGTGTTTACCCTTGCAGACGTGGTACTTGGTCTTTCGGTGAACCGCTGGAAAATGACGCCATTTGATAAGCCTGATGTGCCGGCAATTAACGCCTGGTTCGAACGGCTTAATCAGCGACCGGCATTTTTACGTCACGGGAATAACGGTATGGTGTAAGTTTTTCAGCCCACACACATTCAGCAAGGATATTTTATTTAATTACAAAACCCTGAATGCCGTTATCAGGAATAATAATTAAGCAATATCCTGGACAGCCCCTTGCACCGCTTTGCTAGCCTGAATAGTCAGGCAAAGCTCAACCCGGAGGTATTCTTGCTGATTAAACTCAAAAAAGAACGAACGCATCAGGAGGATCGCCTGCTCGCACTCTGGCTGGCGACCTCTGCAGGCTTGCTCAACGCCATCGCCCTCGGGGCATTTGGCTTTTTTCCCTCCCATATGACCGGCAATACCTCCCAATTATCCAGCGAAGTTTCCTCTACCGATCTGAATGATATTTTGTTCTTTGGCACCATTATTCTGTCTTTTGTTGCCGGCGCAATCATGGCCCGTATCATCGTGTTATGGGGGATTATCCATAATATCAGGCTGGTTTTTTGCCAGATACTGTTGGTCGAGGGATTATTACTGACCGGCGTTTCCTGTTACGAGATGTATTTCCATGCCCTCACGACTAACCGTGAAATTATTATCTTTCTTTGTGGTCTGATGGGGATTCATAATTCAACGTCGACCCAGCTTTCCGGCGGCCGGGTAAGATCAACCCATATTACCGGCACGCTGACGGACGCGGGAATATCTCTGGCCTCGGTCCTGGTGGCGATGCTCCGCCGGGATTATTCCAAAGATACGGCAGCGCAAAAAAGTCAGCTCAAAACCCACTTAACCACCATTTTCTCGTTTATTACCGGCGGTATCGCCGGGCTGATTCTGTTCAGGTGGATTGGGTTTAACGCCATGCTGGCGCTTGGGGTGATGCTCGTCGTTGTCGCCGCCTTTTCCATCATCAGCACCTCAGTGCGCGTTCGCCGGGTTCGCGCCGCCTTCAGCCGATAATGAGGGTCGCAGGCGTGAGGAGACGCTCACGCCATGTGACACTGTCACATTTTAAATTACGCTTTAGGACAATTCTGTCTGCCCCACAGCCAGCCCTTGCTCCATAAGGCTTAACCTAAGGTTGTCACTAATTTCATAGGGTTACTGATTTTCCCCCTTCGCTGGAACCCATCCCAAACGCTTGCTATAGGTCATCTACCCCTGCCGAAACATGGCATAACAACAGGCAACCCGTGGTTGCTATAACGCATGCGCACAGGGAGACACATCGCAATGCACCCATTACTCAAACGTTCGCTGCTTTTTGTCGGCGCCATTATTGTGGTCGTTGCCCTCCTCACCTGGGGAATTGGGCTGGATACAATTAAGGCGCGTCAGGTTGACCTGATTTACCTCGGGCAACAGCATTTAATCCTGGTATTCTCCTCCATGTTCTTTGCCCTGCTGATGGGTATTCCCAGCGGCATTTTGTTGAGCCGCCCGTCAGCACGCGGTATCGCTGAATACGTGATGCAGATCTTTAACGTCGGTAATACCCTGCCGCCGCTGGCCGTTCTGGCGCTGGCAATGGTGGTGATTGGTATCGGTGATACGCCTGCGATTATCGCCCTGTTCCTCGCCTCGCTGCTGCCGATAGTGCGCAACACCTATGCCGGACTGTGCTCGGTTCCGGCGTCGTTACTGGAAGCGGCTAATGGCATTGGGATGACGAAATGGCAGCGTCTGCGCCAGGTCGAACTTCCCAACGCCTGGCCGGTAATGCTCTCCGGGATCCGCATTGCCACCGCCATCAACGTGGGTACCGCCCCGCTGGCCTTCCTGATTGGTGCCAGCAGCTACGGCGAACTGATTTTTCCCGGTATCTACCTCAACGACTTCCCGACACTGATCCTCGGCGCGGCGGCCACCGCCCTGTTTGCTCTGATCCTCGACACCCTGCTGGCTGCGCTGGGTCGCGTGATGAGTCCGCATCTCGCTCGATAACAATAACAAGGAGCTTTTATGAGACTGATATCCAGCCTGACGGCGCTGTGTGCCGCAGCATTGTTCACCAGCCAGGCGATAGCGGCCCCGCTGATCCTGGCGACCAAGAGCTTTACCGAGCAGCACATTCTCTCGGCCATGACCGTCCAGTATCTGCAAAAGAAGGGGTTTCAGGTCCAGCCACAGACCAATATTGCTACGGTCATTTCCCGCAACGCGATGATCAACAAACAGATTGATATGACCTGGGAGTACACCGGCACGTCGTTAATCATTTTTAACCACATCAACAAGCGCATGTCGCCACAGGAGTCTTACGAGACGGTGAAACGCCTGGACGCGAAGCACGGTCTGGTATGGCTCAACCCCGCCGATATGAACAATACCTACGCCTTCGCCATGCAGCGTAAACGCGCCGAAGCGGAACACATCAACACCATGTCTGAAATGGTCGCAAAGATTGAGCAGATCCGTAAAACCGATCCGGATAAAAACTGGCTGCTCGGTCTGGACCTCGAATTTGCCGGACGCAGCGACGGGATGAAACCGCTGCAGGCGGCATACAACATGGAACTGGATCGCCCGCAGATCCGCCAGATGGACCCGGGCCTGGTCTATAACGCGGTGCGGGACGGTTTCGTCGATGCCGGGCTTATCTATACCACCGACGGGCGGGTAAAAGGTTTCGACCTGAAGGTGCTGGAAGATGATAAAGGCTTCTTCCCGAGCTATGCGGTCACTCCCGTGGTGCGTAAAGACACCCTTGACGCCAACCCGGGTCTGAAAGAGGCGCTGAATACTCTCTCCGCCCAGCTCAATAACGACGTTATCACCGAACTGAATAAGAAGGTGGATATCGACCATCAGTCACCGCAGCAGGTCGCCCGTGATTTCCTGCGTAGCAAACAGTTGCTGTAGGAGGCGCTATGGAGACGATTCACTACATTCTGGATAACTGGGACTATCTGTTAACCCTGACGCTGCAACACCTGTGGCTGGTGGCGCTGGCGGTTGGGCTAGCCATACTCATTGGCGTCCCTCTGGGGATTTTGATTGTCCGCCACAAATGGCTGGCGACGCCGGTGCTGGGGATTGCCACCGTCGTGCTGACGATACCGTCCATTGCGCTGTTTGGCCTGATGATCCCGCTCTTTTCGCTGATCGGTCAGGGCATTGGTGCCCTGCCCGCTATCACGGCGGTGTTTCTTTACTCGTTGCTGCCAATTGTGCGTAACACCCATACCGCGCTGGACAGCCTGCCGCCGGGCCTGCGTGAAGCCGGACGCGGTATCGGGATGACCTTCTGGCAGCGTTTGCGCTGGGTTGAAATCCCGATGGCACTGCCGGTGATTTTTGGCGGTATCCGCACCGCCGTCGTGATGAACATCGGCGTGATGGCCATTGCCGCAGTGATTGGCGCTGGCGGCCTTGGCCTGCTGCTGCTTAACGGCATCGGCGGTAGCGATATTCGTATGTTAATTGCGGGTGCGCTGATGATCTGTCTTTTAGCGATTGTGCTCGACTGGCTGCTGCATCGTCTGCAGGTCGTTCTGACTCCAAAGGGGATACGATAATGATAAAACTGGAAAACCTCACCAAACAATTTTCACAGAAACACGGCCAGAGCGTTAAGGCCGTCGACAACGTCAACCTCAACGTGCCTGAAGGGGAAATGTGCGTCCTGCTCGGCCCGTCAGGCTGTGGGAAAACCACCACCCTGAAGATGATTAACCGTCTGATCGCACCAAGCAGCGGCACGATCCTGATTAACGGCGAAGACACCAGCGGGATGGATACCGTGACCCTGCGCCGCAATATTGGCTACGTTATTCAGCAGATTGGTCTGTTCCCGAACATGACCATTGAGGAGAACATCACCGTGGTGCCGCGCATGCTGGGCTGGGATAAAGCCCGGTGTAAAACCCGCGCTGAAGAGCTGATGGATATGGTGGCCATGGACCCGCATAAATTTCTCAACCGCTATCCGCGTGAAATGTCCGGCGGTCAGCAGCAGCGTATCGGCGTGATCCGCGCCCTGGCGGCGGATCCTCCGGTACTGTTGATGGATGAACCGTTCGGTGCGGTGGACCCGATAAACCGCGAGGTGATCCAGAACCAGTTCCTGGAGATGCAGCGCAAACTGAAAAAGACCGTGATGCTGGTCAGCCATGACATCGACGAGGCCCTGAAGCTTGGGGATCGTATCGCCGTCTTCCGCCAGGGGCGTATTGTCCAGTGCGCCAGCCCGGACGAACTGCTGGCAAAACCGGCGAACGAGTTCGTCGGCTCGTTTGTCGGCCAGGACCGTACGCTCAAGCGTCTGCTGCTGGTATCGGCAGGCGATGTCACCGACCAGCAACCGACCCTCACCGTGCGGGGCTCTACCCTGCTTTCTGACGCCTTTGCGATCATGGATGACAACGATATTCGCGCCATTACCGTCGTGGACGATCGGGGTAAACCGCTGGGCTTTGTGAAGCGTCGGGAAGCGCGTAATGCCAGCGGCACCTGTGCCGATATCCTGCATCCGTTCCGTATGACCGGCAAAGCGGAGGATAACCTGCGCGTGGTGCTTTCACGGTTGTATGAGAGCAACACCAGCTGGATGCCGATTGTCGACGAAGAGGGCCGCTATAACGGCGAGATCTCACAGGATTATATTGCCGAGTATCTCAGCTCCGGCCGTACGCGCCGGGCGCTGAATATTCACAGCGAGAGTTAAGCGAAAACACTCCGCCGGGCGGGCCAGACGTATGGCGCTGACCTGCCCGGCGGCACGCTCCCCTACAGCGCATTTGCTCAGGCCGACACGGTTCATCGCACGCATACCTTTTGCTAACCCCGCGATTTCCCCTCACAATATTGTATCTCCCACGTTTAATTGCGGCCCATGCAACGTCTTCACGCTTATCCCGACATCCGCGCGATGTTTCGCAGACTTCTGATTGCCACCCTTATCGGCATACTGGCCGCGCTGGCCGTCGCGGTGTTCCGCCACAGCATGTATCTGCTGGAGTGGCTGTTTCTCAGTAACAACAGCGGCAGTCTGGTGAATGCCGCGGCTGCGTTATCCCCGTGGCGTCGCGCGCTGACGCCCGCGCTGGGAGGGCTGGCGGCGGGGTTACTGTTGTGGGGATGGCAGCGGCTTACGGCGCAACGTCCTCATGCGCCGACAGATTATATGGAAGCACTGGAGACGGGCGACGGCCAGTTTGATTATGGCTCGAGCCTCGTAAAATCCCTTGCGTCACTGCTGGTTGTCTCCAGCGGGAGCGCCATCGGCCGCGAAGGTGCCATGATCCTACTTGCGGCGCTGGCCGCCTCCTTTTTCGCCCAACGCTTTACGCCGAAATCCGAATGGAAATTATGGATTGCCTGCGGAGCCGCGGCCGGGATGGCCAGCGCCTATCACGCGCCCCTGGCCGGTAGCCTGTTTATTGCCGAAATTCTGTTTGGCACGCTGATGCTGGCCTCGCTCGGGCCGGTGGTGATTGCGGCGGCGGTAGCCCTGCTTACCACGCGACTCTTAGCGCCCGGTGCCGGTACGCTCTATGACGTCCATCTGAGTGGCCTACTCAGTGCGGCAGATTATGGCCTGCTTGTCGCGACAGGCCTGCTGGCGGGACTGTGCGGACCGCTGCTGATGTGGCTTATGGCGTTCAGCCATTCGTTATTTCTGCGTCTCAGGCTTTCGCCGCCCTGGCAACTGGCGCTCGGCGGAGCGATCGTCGGGCTGCTGTCGCTCCTGACGCCTGACGTGTGGGGGAATGGCTACAGCGTGGTTCAGGCTTTTCTGCTCGCCCCACCGCTGCTGTCAGTGATAGCAGGTGTATTTATCTGTAAATTGCTGGCGGTACTGGCAAGCAGCGGTTCTGGCGCGCCGGGCGGGGTTTTCACACCGACGTTGTTTGTCGGCATGGCCACAGGAATGCTGTTTGCACAACTCTTCGGGCTGTGGTTTCCGGGGTCTGAAACGGTGATTTTGCTGGGGCTGGCAGGCATGGCGACGTTACTCGCCGCGACGACCCATGCGCCCATTATGTCTGCGTTGATGGTCTGTGAAATGACCGGGCAGTATTTTTTGCTGCCCGGTTTGCTGATTGCCTGCGTGATCGCGTCCGTCTTGTCGCGGACGTTACGCCACGACTCGATCTACGGACAACATGCGACCGAGGGAAGAGAGATCGATGTACTGCGCTAATTCACGCTGTTCGGCACGCGGCAAATAAGGCAGCTCGCCCACCAACGGTCCCGGCAGTTTTTTGCTCAGCACGTCGATGATTTCAGCGTAGTGCGCCAGGCCCGGGTTGATACGGTTTGCGACCCAGCCAATCAACGGCAATCCGTCATTGGCAATCGCCTGCGCCGTCAAAAGCGCATGGTTGATGCACCCTTCCTGAATACCGACCACCATGATCACCGGCAGTTGCTCCTGCACCACCCACTCAGAAAGCGGGCGCAGATCGTTCATCAGGCTGCGCCATCCGCCGGTACCTTCCACCACGACATGGTCGGCCATCTCGCTCAGGTTCGCCAGACCGTCGGACAACAGGGTGTAATTAATCAGACCGCTGTGCGCCACGCTGCTTTCATCTTCGCTTAAGGCAATGGGATTGATCGCGTGATATGGCAGTTCCAGTGACGAGACGCTTTGTAACACCAGGGCGTCTTTATTCCGCAATCCTTCGGGCGTCTCTTTACTGCCTTTTGCGACCGGTTTGTACCCTGCAACGCGTTTACCGCTTGCTGCCAGAGCCTGTAGCAACGCGCGGGATACAACGGTCTTGCCGACAGAGGTATCTGTACCCGTAACAAAGAAACGCTTAAGCATGACTCATTCCACCTCTTGGGTATGCTTCGAAAATATAAACCAGAGAAATAATTCAGTGGGGGAAGTCTACGGGATGCGTGCGCTACCCAGCTTGAGATAGCGCAATTTTTCGTACATCTGCGGAAAAGAGTTAACCCTGTAACAGGCGGATCAGCAGCGAGCCGTTATACATGGCGTCCTTGACCAGGGCTGCACCAGCCATGGTGCCCTGATTGGAAAACTGGGTGCTTTCCACGGCAATATTTTTGCTGTAGGCCGGGAGCGCCTGTTGATGAATACAGGCCGAGATAGCCGGGAAGAGGATTTCCGCCGCCTGACTCAGCGGTGAGCCAATCAGGATTTTTTGCGGATTGAAGAGATTCACCATAATGGCCAGAATGCGGCCAACGTTATTCCCCACTCCGGTAATAATATCCTTTGCCAGCAGATCCCCCTGACGCGCTGCGGCGCAGAGTGAATCGACGGTCAACGGTTGTCCGTGCAGCGAAGAGCTCATGGACTGGCTGAGCCTGACCTGCGCCAGCTCCAGCACGCTTTCCACGCTGGCGATGGTTTCCAGACAGCCATGGTTTCCGCAGTAACAGCGCTTGCCGTAGGGATCGACCTGCGTGTGGCCGATTTCGACCAGGCTACTGCTTCCGGCATGCAGAAGGCGTCCGTCGGTGATGACGCCCGCCCCGACGTTATGGTCAATCACCACCTGAATCACGTCCCTTGCGCCGCGGGATGCGCCAAACAGCGCCTCCGCCATCGTCCAGGCGCTGATGTCATGCTGAATATAGACCGGCACGCCGGTGTGATTTTTCAGCACCTCGCCCAGCGGCATCTCTTTGACATCGTCGTAGAACGGCATGCGGTGCACGATTCCATTTTCGGTATCAATAATACCCGGCATGGTGATCGCAATAGCCGTTAAGCGTTCAAGGCGTTGCTGATGGCGAATAAAGAAGTGATCGATATGGGTGACAATGGCATCGAGGAGCGATTGTTCAGCCTCGAGCGGCAGTTCCAGCCGGTCTTCAACCACCAGCTTGCTGCTTAAATCGCGCAGGGCAAGGAAGATCTCTCCCCGGCTAATGCGCAGTGACAGGTAGTGCCACGCTTCAGTCTCCACCACCAGGCCGACCGCCGGACGACCGCGGCTGCCCGGCTCCTGAATTTCCGTCTCCTGGACCAGGTGGGCTTCCAGCATTTCACGAACAATCTTGGTAATACTGGCAGGTGCCAGTTGTGCCAGGCGCGAAAGATCGATACGCGAAACCGGGCCAAGCTGATCAATCAGGCGATAAACCGCGCCAGCGTTGGTCTGCTTAATCTGATCAATGTGCCCTGGCTGACTATCAGCAACCACCTCGTACTCCCTTATTTTCGAGCATCGAAATAAACTGTGGGCTATGGTGAAGCACTTCAATGGCCGTCGTCAAATATTTACTTAGCCATGTGATTTACTGCACATTTTTACCCACTTTTCCCTCTAAATATTGTCCTGCAGAGGCGCTTAACAGCTGTGCTTTAAACCGCTGCGCTGCATGGCTCTGCTCATGATGTTTCGACCATACCAGCCACATTTCCGAAACAGCATCATCTTCGGCGATAGCAACCCAGCGCATTTCACGCAATTGTACCCGTTTAAACGAGGCCGGAAGAATAGAGACACCCAGCCCCGCCGCGACCAGCCCAATGATGGTCATCGCTTCCCCGACTTCCTGCGTAATGATCGGGGCAAGATCGTAGCGTCGTAACAGGCCCAGAATATCGTCGTACAGACCGGTACCTACCTGCGGGTCGAAAAAAACAAACGGTTCTTTTGCCAGCTCTGCCAGCGTGACCGCCGAACGCGAGGCGAGCGGATGATCGTGCGGGATCATTGCCATCAACGGTTCGCGCAGAATAACCTGCCACGCCAGCGTATCCGGGAGTTGGGTGTTACGCATCAGGCCTAAATCAAGAGAACCTTCATTCAGCGGAGCGATTTGCTCGCGGGTATTAATTTCGCGCGTCTGAATATGCACATCCGGAAAATGCCGGCGAAACGACGACAGGGTCTGCGAAACAGCGCTGATAAACGGTGCAGACGAGGTAAACCCAATCCGCAACTCTCCGGTTTCCCCGAGATAAAGCCGCTCTGCCCGGGCTGCCGCCTCATCCACCATACTGAGAATTTGTCGGCTGTCGGCCAGAAATTGCTTCCCGGCCGCCGTCAGGCTCACGCTGCGGTTGGTCCGTGCCAGAAGGCGCGCCCCGACCTGTTGCTCAAGGATCTGGATCTGCTGGCTTAGCGGGGGTTGTGAGATATTCAGTCTTGCCGCCGCGCGGCCAAAATGAAGCTCTTCAGCGACGGCGACAAAGTAGCGCAGATGACGCAGTTCGATATTCATATTTTTAAA
Source organism: Enterobacter sp. V89_11 (assembly GCF_029967775.1). Taxonomy (NCBI): domain Bacteria; kingdom Pseudomonadati; phylum Pseudomonadota; class Gammaproteobacteria; order Enterobacterales; family Enterobacteriaceae; genus Enterobacter; species Enterobacter sp. V89_11. The sequence continues at coordinate 22,197 of NZ_JASCAN010000026.1, forward strand.
GTATCATTTGAGATTATTAATATATTAGACAGAATATTTACATTTTCCTACTCTGATCGTGTGGTCATACCCGTCACCCGAAACCACGGGGATGTTTAAGCAAGGACATTGTGTGAGTCGTACATCTACCATTGATATCGATCCGGCCAGAGATATTGATGATTTACCCGCAGCATCGCAGCCGGTTCAGTTCATTAAACGTGGTACCCCCCAGTTCATGCGCGTCACGCTGGCGCTTTTCTCAGCGGGTCTGGCAACCTTCGCCCTGCTCTATTGCGTTCAGCCGATCCTGCCCGTTCTTTCCCATGAATTTGGCGTATCGCCTGCCAGCAGCAGTATTTCGCTCTCCATCTCTACCGGCATGCTGGCGATTGGTCTGCTTTTCACCGGGCCACTTTCCGACGCCATTGGCCGTAAACAGGTGATGGTTACCGCCCTGATGCTGGCTTCGATTTGTACGTTACTCTCCACGATGATGACCAGCTGGCACGGTATACTGGTGATGCGCGCGTTAATTGGGTTATCCCTGAGTGGCGTGGCGGCGGTCGGGATGACCTATCTCAGCGAAGAGATCCACCCGAGCTTTGTCGCCTTCTCTATGGGGCTGTACATCAGCGGGAACTCGATTGGCGGAATGAGTGGACGTCTGCTGAGCGGGGTGTTTACGGACTTCTTTAACTGGCGTATTGCGCTGGCGGTGATCGGCTGCTTTGCCCTTGCGTCTGCGCTGATGTTCTGGAGAATCCTTCCGGAATCACGTCATTTTCGTTCTACCTCCCTGCGCCCGAAAACGCTGTTTATCAACTTCCGTCTGCACTGGCGTGACAAAGGGTTGCCGCTGCTGTTCCTGACCGGCTTTCTGCTGATGGGCTCATTCGTTACGTTGTTTAACTATATCGGTTATCGCCTGATGCTCTCCCCGTGGCACCTGAGCCAGGCGGTGGTGGGTCTGCTCTCTGTGGCGTATCTCACCGGCACGTGGAGTTCACCTAAAGCCGGAGCGATGACGGCCCGCTTTGGACGCGGTCCGGTTATGCTGGTCTCTACGGCCGTCATGCTGCTCGGCCTGTTGATGACCCTTTTCGCCTCCCTGTGGCTTATCTTCGCCGGAATGCTGCTTTTCTCTGCCGGTTTCTTCGCCGCTCACTCGGTGGCCAGCAGCTGGATTGGCCCGCGCGCTCGCCGGGCCAAAGGCCAGGCGTCGTCTTTGTATCTGTTCAGCTATTACCTCGGTTCCAGCTTTGCGGGGACGCTGGGTGGGGTGTTCTGGCATAACTATGGCTGGAACGGCGTGGGCAGTTTTATTGCGCTGATGCTCTGCGGGGCGCTGTTGGTAGGGACCCGTTTACACCAGCGGCTGCACTGATTCAGGGTTTGAAATCGAGCGTGTAGTTTTCCCCGATACGCTCATCAGGTACCACTGGGAGCACATGATCGTCACTGGCAGACTGTAAGGCCGCAATGGCGGCCTTACACAGTTCAGGATCGCTGCCTTTTACCACCTGAATGTCGGTCACATAGGTCGCGCCTTTAGGCTGGTGAATCTTTAACGAGCAGAGCTTCCCTTCATACTGCTCTGTGGTTGTCATCCTTTGTTTCACTGTTTCCACATACGCAAACGCCCATGCGTGCGCGGAGTCTTCTTCGGTGTTGAACGGGATCACGTCATGATGATGTGTCTGGCACCCCGTCAGCAACACTGCAATCCCTACACTCACAACCTTGTTCATTTTCCATCCGGCAGTCGTTTTTTTAAGGGTTATAACACAGCGTTACTGAACGAAATAGCACCAAACTCTAAGGGGTAATGGCTTGGATTCAGGCGGGAATTTTGATACTACTCACTCTTCATGCCTGAAACATCGCCTTGCAAAGAGAAAACGAAATGAGCGAAAACAGCCACTACCAACAACTCACCCGCACCTTCCAGCGCCTCTCCCGTTTCTCCCACCTCTCCTCCATCGCCAGCTGGGATATGTTTACCATGATGCCGCCGGGTGGCAGTGCCGCGCGCGGTGAAGCGCTGGCCGAAATGAGCGTTCTGCAACACCAGATCCTGACCGATAAAAAGGTGGGTGAATGGCTCACCGCCGCGGCCGGTGAGGACCTGAATGATATTGAACAAGCCAACCTGCGTGAAATGACGCGTCATTACCAGCAGGCGTCGCTGTTGCCGGAAGCGCTGGTGGAAGCCAAATCGCTGGCAGGCAGCAAATGTGAGCACGCCTGGCGTACCCAGCGCCCGGCCAATGACTGGCAGGGGTTTGCCGCCAACCTGAAAGAGGTCGTCAAACTGAGCCGCGAGGAGGCTCGCCTGCGTGCTGAAGCCAAAGGCTGCAGCCCTTACGACGCGCTGCTGGATATTTTCGAGCCGGACATGACCAGCGCGCGTCTGGACGTACTGTTCGCGGATATGAAATCCTGGCTGCCGGACCTGCTGGCAAACGTTGTGGAAAAACAGGCTCAGCAGTCGTTCGTTCCGCCGCAGGGCCCCTTCCCGACGGCAACACAACGTGAACTTGGGCTTGAAGCCATGAAGATGCTCGGCTTTGATTTTAACGGCGGTCGCCTGGACGTCAGTGCACACCCGTTCTGCGGTGGCGTGCCGGAAGATGTGCGCATCACCACGCGTTATGATGAGGACGAGCTGCTCAGCGCGCTGTTTGGCGTGATCCACGAAACCGGACACGCGCGCTACGAGCAAAACCTGCCGCAAACGTGGGCCGGTCAACCTGTCGCGCTGGCCCGTTCAACGGCGATCCACGAATCCCAGAGCCTGTTCTTTGAGATGCAGCTGGGGCGCAGCGACGCTTTCCTTAAACATCTCCTCCCTGCGGTTCACGCCCGTTTTGGCAGTCAGGCGGCGTTCAGTGAAGAGAACTTTATTGCCTGGAACCAGCGCGTGAAGCCGGGCTATATCCGCGTCGATGCCGACGAAGTCAGCTACCCGGCACATGTGGTGCTGCGCTATGAAATTGAACGTGCGCTGATCAATGGCGATATCGAGGTGGATGACATTCCGGCACTGTGGGATGAGAAAATGCAGGCCTGGCTCGGGTTATCAACCAAAGATAACTACCGCAACGGCTGTATGCAGGACATTCACTGGACCGACGGCGGTTTTGGCTACTTCCCGTCCTACACGCTCGGCGCGATGTACGCCGCGCAATTGTTCCATGCGGCCAAAACGGCGCTGCCTGGTCTGCAGTCCTCCATCGCTGAGGGCGATTTCTCCGCCCTGTTTGACTGGCTGCGTCAGAACATCTGGCAGCACGGTAGCCGCTTCACCACTTCGCAACTGATTACCCAGGCGACGGGTGAAGACCTGAATATCCGTTACTTCCGCGAGCATTTGACGTCCCGTTATCTGTAATCCAGCGGCCGGAGTACGCTCCGGCCGTTTTCCTTTTGCGCACCCTGTACCGCCCTTTGTACATTCCGTTACACGCCGATACCAATCACTCACGGAAACCCCGAATTTACAGGGATATAGTTCTTTCAACGGCCCCGCAGTGGGGTTAAATGAAAAACCAAATTCGAGGGTATGAACATGAAAAAAGTATTAGCTCTGGTTGTTGCCGCTGCTATGGGTCTGTCTTCTGCTGCGTTTGCTGCTGAAACCACTGCTGCACCGGCTGCTGCTGCCCCAGCTGCAACGACGACTGCTGCTCCGGCAAAAACCGTACACCACAAGAAACACCATAAAGCCGCTAAACCTGCTGCAGAGCAAAAAGCCCAGGCTGCTAAAAAACACCACAAAAAAGCCGTTAAACAAGATGCCGCTAAACCGGCTGTAGAGCAGAAAGCGCAGGCCGCTAAAAAGCACCACAAAAAAGCGACCAAACCTGCTGTAGAACAGAAAGCCCAGGCGGCTAAAAAGCATCACAAAAAAGCAGTAAAACACGAAGCTGCTAAACCAGCTGCACAGCCAGCTGCGTAAGAGTACAAGCTTAACCGTGCCTTTCGGGGCACGTTGGTAAACCGGCGCTGAACCGGAAAGGTCCAGCGCCGTTTTTTTTATCCGGAGGGCGTATGCTGCGGCGCTATCGGTTTGAGCTGATTCTTATCCTGCTTATTTTATGCGCGCTCATCGCAAGCCATTTTTATCTTTCCTGATCGTAGCACGCTGATTTTACTCCCACTTTAGCGCTGTCCCGTCTATAGTATTTTCATAGGGTTCACTTTTAATAATCATAATTGCCCCCACCAGAGTGTGATATGCGTAAATCTGTTGTGTTGTTACTGGGAACGTTTGGTCTTTTTTCTGGATTCTCACATGCGGATGATGGCGGTGATGAAACCATTAGCGCGAAAGAGCTTAAAACGCTGTTTTTCGGTCATGACGATCGTACGCGCGTCGCCGATCCTACCCAGGCACCCTGGGACGCTATCGGGCAACTGGAAACCGCCAGCGGTAATTTATGTACCGCTACGCTGATTACCCCGCAACTTGCCCTGACGGCAGGCCACTGCCTGCTGACACCGCCAGACGGCAAGCCAGACAAAGCCGTTGCCCTGCGATTTGTGTCGCAAAAAGGGATGTGGCGTTATGAAATTCACGGTATTGAGGGACGGGTTGATGCTTCTCTCGGCAAACGTCTGAAGCCTGACGGTGACGGCTGGATAGTGCCTCCGTCAGCGGCATCCTGGGATTTTGGCCTGATCATTTTGCGCTACCCGCCCTCTGGCATTACCCCGCTTCCGTTATTTGACGGAGACAAAGCCGCGCTCACTGCCGCACTGAAAGCCGCCGACCGTAAGGTGACGCAATCAGGCTATCCCGTCGATCATCTGGACGCGCTTTACACCCACACGGACTGTATTGTCACAGGATGGGCGCAAAACAGCGTGCTCTCACATCAGTGCGATACGTTACCCGGTGACAGCGGCTCGCCGCTGATGTTAAAAACGGATAACGGCTGGCAGCTGATTGGTGTTCAAAGCTCTGCGCCAGCGGCAAAAGACAGATGGCGTGCAGATAACCGGGCCTTAGCCGTGACCGGTTTTCGTGACAAGCTGGAAGCACTGGCGCAGCAGTAGCTCAGCACTGTCTGACCTGACGTAACGCCCTGATTGATTCAATCGGCATCGGCTGGCTGAACCAGAACCCCTGCAGCTGATCGCAGCCAGCCAGTCGTAACAATTTCATCTGCTTTTCGTTTTCCACCCCTTCAGCGACCACCGCCATGCCCAGGGCATTGGCGATCCTCACCGTGCCGCTCACCAGCGCCGCCGCCTGCTCATCGTTGTCCACCAGCCCGGCCAGTGATTTATCGATCTTAATGGTGTCGAAATTAAAACGCCGCAAATAGCCAATACTCGAATAGCCCGTGCCAAAATCATCCAGCGCCACCGCGGTGCCCAGTGCTTTAAGGTTGGCAATCGCCGTGCGGGCACGCTCGGGGTTTTCCAGCACATAGGTCTCCGTGACTTCGAGCTGGAGTCGCCTGGCCGGGAAACGGGTGCTTTCCAGAACCCAGGCCACTTTTTCTTCGAATTCAGGGTCGCGAAACTGCGCCGGGGAGATATTAACGGAGAGCTTTAATTCGCTGTACGGCTCCAGATCCTGGCAGGCACGCTGCAAAACAAACTGGCCCAGTTTGTAAATCAGCCCGCTCGTTTCCGCAATGGAAATGAAGGTATCCGGACCGAGTTCACCTTCCGGACGACGCGGCCAGCGAACCAGCGCTTCCACACTGCTCATTTTCTGACTGCGGGCATCAATAATCGGCTGGTACCAGACCTCAAACTCGTCTCGCTCCAGTCCGTTACGGATCTGGTTTTCAATCGCAAGCTTGCGTTCCCGGGCGTTATTCAGCGCCGCGTCATAGTGGGTGACACGCCCTTTCCCGCTAATTTTGGAATGGTACATGGCGATATCGGCGCGGCGAAACAGCTCGGAACTGGTGCATTCAATCAGGGTTCCGCTGGCAATCCCGATGCTGGCACCGATATGAATGGTGCGCTCCCCCAGACGAATAGGGGTATTGAGAAAATCCAGTACGGATTCAGCAAAGGTGGTCGCCAGCGCTTCTGCCCCTTCACCGCCGATGGTCATGGCAAACTCATCGCCTCCCATGCGCGCCAGCATCCCGCCCGGTGGAACGCATTCATTCAGCGTTTTGGCGATGGTCACAATGAGATCGTCACCGACGCTGTGGCCGTAGATATCGTTGACGTCCTTGAAGCCATCCAGATCGATAAACACCACGCTTTTGACGTCAATATCGCCACGCAAACTCACGCGGTCCAGCGCTTCAATGAGTGCGCGGCGGTTCGGCAGATGGCTTAGCCAGTCCGTTCTGGCGACCAGACGCGCCTGGCTTTCTCCGCGGGCCAGTTTGTACAGGCCCACGCAGCTCACCATAATGAACAGCAGGATCAGCACCGATGCCAGCACCACTATCTGCGTGATATCAGATGATGCGGCCCGGGCCGCCTGCGCGCCAGGAAGGCGAGCCTGCCAGTTAAGGTATCCCAGTAACTCCCCTGCAGAACTGCGCAGCGGCATACTCAGACTGTTGATTTTATCCGGGGTAAAGTTGAGGTTATCAATCTGAAAGGTCTGCCCCAGATCGGATAATATGCCGCCATTCAAATGGCGGGTAATCACCAGATAGCGGCGTGTACCGTCGTTAACCTGCAATCGCCCGATCATCGGTCGGATCAGCCCTATTCCGACAAACGCGACGCCGTGACGCGTTCGGGTGATCCCGGCATAAATATTCTTCTGGCTGGGTAATTCATGTCCGTGCTGCTGAATAAGCGCTTGCAGGCCTTTGCCAAAAAAGTCGAGATTCGTCTCCGCAAAAGGCTGGCTTTGAAACGATCCCCAGATAACGTTGAAATGCTCATCCAGCACGAAAGTGCCGTCATAGAGGTTATTGACTTTAAAGCCCGCTCCCCAGGTGTTGTATAACCATTCGGTATCGAGCTTTGGGCGGTAGACCTCGCGTACCGCATCGTCCCAGACGGCATTATCAATCACCAGGGTCGAGACACGGTTAACCGACGTTTGTATCGCACCCTGCACGGAAAGCGTGGTGCGGTGCTCGTCAATTTCATTGGTTTTGGTGCTGATCAGGTGCAGAGATAAATAGAGCAGCGCGACAATGGAGATGATTAAGCCGATCCCCGCCATGAAGATCATGGCGAACAATGTTCTCGCGGTGGGAATATTGCGCCAGCTTAATGTGCGATACATCAGCCATCCTCTTCAATGTTTTGCTTTTTTTAAGAGTAATACAGGCAGCGAATTTCGCTGCCTGTAAATAATGGCTTAACGTGTATCAGGCGAGTTTTATCATGATCATGCCGGCAAGCAGCAATATCAGTCCAATCCAACCTTTGTTATTTAAACGCTGACCGAACAGCACCCAGCCGGCTGCCAGGGTGGCGGCAATACCAAACCCGCCCCACAGCGCATAGGCCACGGACAGATCGATACCCTTCACCGCCTGTGACAGGGCGCTGAACGCCCCCAGTACGGCGGCAATCGACAACAGTCCGTAAATTTTACGACGAAAACCGTCAGAGAATTTTAGCAGGACGTTCGCTAAAATCTCCAACACGATGGCAAACCCCAACCAGGCCGCGTGGATCCATTCAAACTGCTGCATGGGTCTGCTCCTTCGGCTGCTTAGTCGGTTTGCGTGTACCCGATTTAATCAGCACGATACCTGCTACCAGCGTCGTTAACCCGGCAATCTTCATTGTTGATAATGTTTCGTCAAATAATAAGACGCTGAACAGGGTGATCAACAAAATACCGATCCCTTCCCACAGCGCATAGGCCACACCCAGCGCAATTTTCTTCACTGCAAACGACAGGAAAATATAGGAAAGTGAAATCATCACCAGCATTAAAATAAAGCCGGTATTGCCATCGCTGACGCTTGCCCATTTCATCGACAGCGTGCCGGTAATTTCAGCGATAATAGCAAGGGCTAATAAAATCCAGTAAAACATGTTTTTCTCCTGCTTGAGAATATAATCCATCGTGGCCTGCTGCGTGCAGCAAACCCAAAAATATGAAATTAAATCAGACAGCTAAGCGCGTAGCGCCAGCTCAGGCAGAAGATGTGACTATAGCGCGTTGCGCCAGTGTTGCTCACCAGAAAGAAGGCAGAAGGAAGTGAAAAATACAGCGGTGTTGTTTGAAGAATACGTCCTGAACAAATTGTCCATAAAATTACAATTATCCGCGTTGTTGCTTCTCGTCTTTGCGGATGAAAATTGTCCTCGGTAGTTGAACACGCCAAATTTGTACCATAAGTAAGGCTTTTACTCAAAGTCTTTTCAATTCTTTACCCATCCCGTTTGATTTTGGTTAGTTTATTGAAACGGCTTTCGCCTTTATTATAAATAAAAATATTATTCAGGAACCCCCATGGCTAAACCCATCATTACCCTGAACGGGCTAAAAATTGTCATCATGCTGGGCATGCTGATGATCATATTGACGGGCGTCCGTTTTGCCGCCGACATCATCGTGCCGTTTATTCTGGCCCTGTTTATTGCGGTGATCCTTAACCCGCTCATACAGCGCATGACGCGGTTCCGCATCCCGCGCGTGCTGGCAATCACGATGCTTATCAGCATCATTATTATTGCCATGGTGCTGCTGGTCGCTTATCTCGGCACCTCCCTCAATGAACTGACGCGAACGTTACCGAAATACCGCTCGTCGCTGGCGATACCGCTGTTGCAGCTTGAACCCTGGCTGCAGCGTGCGGGAATCGAAGTGTCCGTTGAGGAGTTGCTGAAGTACATTGATCCGAATGCCGCCATGACCCTCGTCACCGGCCTGCTGGCGCAGCTCTCTAACGCCATGACCTCGATTTTCCTGCTGTTTTTAACGGTGGTGTTCATGCTGCTGGAAGTGCCGCAACTGCCCGCAAAACTGCAGCAAATAATGGTCCGTCCGGTTGAAGGCATGGGGGCGATTCAACGCGCGCTGGATAGCGTCTCCCGCTATCTGGTCCTGAAAACCGCCATTAGCCTGGTCACCGGGGCCGTGGTCTGGGGAATGCTGATGGCGCTGGATGTCCGGTTTGCGTTCGTCTGGGGATTACTGGCCTTTGCGCTCAACTATATCCCCAACATCGGTTCGGTACTGGCCGCTATTCCCCCTATTCTGCAGGTGCTGGTGTTCAGTGGGTTCTATGATGCGCTGATTCTGCTGGCCGGGTATCTGGTGATTAACCTGGTGTTCGGGAATATTCTTGAGCCACGCATGATGGGGCGTGGTCTGGGATTGTCCACGCTGGTGGTATTTCTGTCCCTTATATTTTGGGGATGGCTGCTCGGCCCGGTCGGCATGTTGCTCTCCGTTCCGCTGACCATCATTGTGAAGATTGGCCTCGAACAGACGGCGGGCGGGCAAAGTATCGCCGTGCTGCTGAGCGATATGAGCCATAAGCCAGTGGAATAACCTCCGCAGATGCCTGTCTCGTCTCCCTTACCGGGGGTGACGAGACAGGCAGGCGTTACGGCCTTCGCGCGCGGCGCCCGGCGCACAACAAAATGGCTACTCGCGCCATCCCATTGCCGGTGCAACATGCTTCAGAATGGACTCGATAACATGCGCGTTGTAATCCACCCCGAGCTGGTTCGGCACGGTGAGCAATAAGGTGTCCGCTTCGGCAATCGCTTCGTCCTGTTTCAACTGCTCAATCAGCTTTTCAGGCTCAGCGGCATAGCTGCGTCCGAAAATTGCGCGCGTTTTCTCATCAAGGTAACCCACACTATCGCTGTCGTTCCGGCTTGCGCCGAAGTACATGCGGTCACGATCGTCCATCAGCGCAAAAATACTGCGGCTGACCGAGACGCGCGGCTGACGAGTATGCCCTGCTTCCGCCCAGGCCTGTCGGTAGGCGCGGATCTGTTTTGCCTGCTGAATATGGAATGGCTCACCGGTTTCATCATCTTTCAGGGTTGAGCTTTGCAGGTTCATCCCCAGTTTTGCAGCCCATACCGCTGTCGCGTTCGACCCTGCGCCCCACCAGATGCGCTCACGTAAACCTTCGGAATGTGGCTCCAGGCGCAGCAGTCCCGGTGGATTTGGGAACATGGGTTGTGGGTTCGGTTTTGCAAACCCTTCTCCGCGCAGCACCTCAAGCAGTACCTCGGTGTGTCGGCGTGCCATATCTGATTCATTTTCCCCTTCCTGCGGGACATAACCAAAATGACGCCAGCCATCAATGACCTGCTCCGGAGAGCCCCGGCTGATCCCCAGCTGCAAACGTCCGCCGGAGATTAAATCCGCCGCGCCCGCATCTTCCGCCATGTACATCGGATTTTCATAGCGCATATCGATCACGCCAGTACCGATTTCGATGCTTTTCGTTTTGGCACCGATCGCCGCCAGTAAGGGGAACGGAGAGCTGAGTTGACGGGCAAAATGATGCACACGGAAATAGGCACCGTCTGCGCCCAGCTCTTCAGCGGCGACGGCCAGGTCGATGGATTGCAACAGGGTGTCCGTCGCGGAACGCGTGCCGGACTGGGGTGACGGTGTCCAGTGACCAAATGACAAAAAGCCGATCTTTTTCATAACGAGATATCCTGATGATGCTTTGCGTTATCTCTACTTTACGCATTACCCGGGGAGAATAAATGCCCTTTATTTAACGGAATAATTCAAATAAATTGACAGAATTGAGCGGATCGCAATGACGCCCCATAATGAGATATAGTGCGTCTTTCTTTTTCCCTGGCAGGTAAAACCGGCAATGGCTCTGATCCCTAAAAACTACGCGCGACTGGAAAGTGGCTACCGTGAAAAGGCATTAAAAATCTATCCCTGGGTCTGTGGACGCTGCTCACGCGAGTTCGTCTATTCAAACCTGCGCGAGCTCACGGTTCACCATATCGATCACGATCATACTAATAACCCGGAAGATGGCAGCAACTGGGAGCTGTTGTGCCTGTTTTGCCACGACCATGAACACTCGAAATACACCGAAGCAGATCAGTACGGTACTACCGTTGTGGCGGGTGAAGACGCGCAAAAAGACATGGGCGTGGCCACTTTCAACCCGTTTGCCGATCTAAAAGCGATGATGAATAAGAAAAAATAATTCCCTAATATTGCCCCTCTTCGTCATATGGGCCGCACAGTTACAGGTAAAAGGATATGGATACACTCCGTTGCTACTGGGACGTTTTTTTCAATGCTTATGGCTCACTGCTCACGAAAACCGTGCTGGTATTACTGCTGGTGTGGTGGTGTCATCAAACCCTGCAGCGCTTCAGAAAAGAAGCCCCTGACGCTACCGGCCCCATTGCCGAGGCCAATGCCAGAGAACGCTACCAGTGGCGCTACTTGCGGTGGGCTTTAAGTAGCATCCAGGGCATCCTTTCCCTGTATATTATAGGGTTGATTATTACGACGCTTTTTACGTAGCGGATACGGTTTCTGCCCTGAAGACGTCTCAGGTAGCCTCTGTATTTAACAGTCCGCATTGTCGATGATAAGCCGGGGACGCATGCGCAGACTCGATACAGTCCAGCGCCCCCTGCGGATCACTCAACCGTCAGCGCGAAACAATTTTTCAGTACAGAGGCAATGTCATCTTCTGCCAGCTGCTGCGTTTCCACGCCCTGCGCGGTGATCGTTTTCAGCACGTTACCCAGCAAAATCTGGCGTCCTTCAGGGCGATGCTGTACGACGAGCAGCTTCTGCACAAAAATGGCGTCCGGGTGCGTGGAGTTAAGGTAGTTGGCAGGCACGAAATCAATCCACTCCTGAGGAGAGAGGTCAAAGCCGTACTGACTGGCCCATTTGCCCTCCACCCATGCCTGAAGCAGATACTCACCCTCAGCGTTACGGGTCAGCCGGAACGTGTCGAAATCCTGCCGGATATCCGTATCAAGCATGTCTAACGCCATCGGCGCACGGATACCGTAGCTACCGAACCCGAGGTCACAAAGCCACTGACGACCGTCAATCTCAGCAATGAGTGCCATATGGGTTTTAGGCCGACGCACCGGGTAGAACATCGGGCGCGCCGCGACAAAACGCCAGCGAATGCCCAATGCCTCCAGCGCCATCGCAAATAGCCCATTCACCTCATAGCAATAGCCGCCGCGCTTCTGCCTCAACAGCTTATCGGCAATGTCTTCGGGTACCAGCGAGACAACTTTACCCGCCTGTACATCCCCATTTTCAAAGGGTATCGAAAAGAGCTGATGGCGCATAAGCGCATGCAGGGTTGCAGTATCGGCAGCCGCAGGGCCGGTATAGTTTATGCGCCTGAAATAGGCAGAAATATCGAAATTGTCGCTGTGCATAGTGCCTCCTTGTCTGGAACATGCCGGACACTATAGATGGGGCACTTCATTGGCTGTATAGTCAGTTTTATCGAAAATTTGACTGCACAGATCCCCATGGCCGCCCCGTCCCCCCATTACCGTCGGATTGCTGAGATGCTGCGTCTTACGCTGGCTTCAGGCGCGTTGCAAATCGGCGACCGGATGATCTCTGCACGTAAACTGGCCGAGCGCGAACAGGTCAGTCTCCCGACGGCACTGGAAGCACTCCGCTGCCTTGAGGCCGAAGGCCTGATCGTTGCGCGTCCGCGTTCGGGCTACTACGTCCGTCAGACCCGCCTGTCCCGATGCGTGCAGCCCACCCGTTCCCTGCCCGGCCCCGTGCCTGTGACAATGTCAGCCGTCGCGCGATCGTTATTCAGTAGTGCAGAAGCCCGGCTGATACCGCTGGGGGCTGCCTTGCCCGACCCCGCGTGGCTGCCAGGCGATACCCTGCAACGTGCGCTGCAGTCTGCAGGTCGACGTCTGGAAGCGCGTGGGCAAAGCTATAGCCTTCCTCCGGGACGGGTTGATTTGCGCAGTAAGATTGCCGCCCGGGCAGCGCAGTGGGGCGGCCGTTTTGGTGCAGAGGATCTCATCATTACCGCTGGCGCGACACAGGCGCTGCGTCTGGCGTTGCGGGCTGTGTGCCAGCCTGGCGACGTGGTAGCGATAGAACAACCCGCCTATTTCGGTACGCTGTTGTTGCTGGAAGATTTGGGCCTGAAGGCGCTGGAGATCCCAACCGATCCTGAGGAAGGGTTGTTGCTGGCGCCGCTCGCCGATGCTATTCGGTGCCATCATCCAGCGGCCGTTCTGGCCTCGCCCACCGTGCAAAATCCGCTGGGCGCCAGTATGTCCGTCACCCGCAAGCAGGAACTTGTTGCCCTGCTGGAAGATGCAGGCATCCCGTTAATTGAGGACGATGTTTATGGCGATCTGGTCGGCGAAGGGCAACGTCCTCCGGCCTGTAAAGCGTTCGACCAGAGCGGGAATGTCATTTACTGCAGTTCATTGTCTAAAACGCTTGCGCCCGGATGGCGCATCGGCTGGATTGCGGCCGGACGTTACCACGCCCAGGTCCTGCAGGCGCGTATGGCCGGAGACTGGGCAGGCGCGCCGCTGTTTGAGGCCGCAACGAGCGAAATCCTGGCCAGTGGCGACTACGATCGTCATCTGCGGCGGCTAAAGCGGCGCATCGCAGAAGGGATTGGTGCCGTCATTGCGCGCGTCAAGGCAAGCTTCCCTCCCGGCACGCGCGTTAACGTGCCGGCTGCCGGTTTCCTGTTGTGGGTTGAACTTCCACACCAGGTGAATGCACTGGAGGTGCACCGCCGCGCGCTGGCACTGAACATCGGCGTTAGCCCCGGGCCGCTGTTCTCCCCCCGCGCACACTTAACGAATTTCCTGCGATTAAATTGTGCCAACGAGCCTACGCCCCTCCTGCTGAATGCGGTGGATCGGATTGGCGCGCTTTGTCATGAACTGGCCAGCTCCTCTGGCCTTATTCCAGAAAGTGAACATTGAGCGTTCTTTACTCCCTGCATCCGGGTTCGCGTTTTTTACTGCCGTCAGAAACGCACTCCTTTTTTTCACGGAATAATACGTGCCGCTCTTAGCTGCGAGAACAGGCTGAAAAACATCTCATCGGTTGCCTGCATTCGCGTGAACCCTGACCGGCGGAGCTTACTGCCGTCGCCAAACATGTCGTAATTCCAGCTAAAGACAAAATCGGCAAAATGCCCGTCGTTCAGCTGCAAAATATCCGCCTCCACCAACCGATCCCCGGCAATGTCGCGCCATAACGCACGATAGTCCTTAAACAGCTGATGGAATGACAATCTGACCGGCGGCGCAGAGTCCAGTTCAAACCAGCGTGCGATGCGCGGCCACAGCTCGCTCCAGCGCCAGATGTCCCCATTATTCACGTTGAAAGCCTGGTTGTTAGCCCTACGTGATGTGGCTGCCCACAGCGTTGCCTCCGCCAGCAATCCGGCGTCAGTATGATCAACAATGCTGTGCCAGGTCTGTTCCGAACCGGGAAAACGCAGAGGTAAACCCAGAGCCTTACACAGGGACGCATACAGTGCGATGCTCAGCGCAAGGTTCATGGTATTGCCTGGCACCGAACTGCCCACCACGCCTGGCCTGATGGCATTCCAGTGCCAGCGTTTTCCCCGCTGAAAATCACGGAGCCACGCGAGCTGAGCGGCGTTAAATTCTGCTCCGGGTACGCCCGGATCGCTTTCGCGTGCCGGGGTTTTGAACGGTCCCAGGTGCGCGCCATACACTTTGTATCCCTGCATCAGGCTTACCGTCTGCAAAGGCGCCGTTTTTTCAATATTGCTGACCAGGTTGCGCAACATCGTGACGTTCGGTTCAACCATTTCCGTCCAGCTCCCGGCATTCATCCAGGCACTGTAAAAAATATGGGTGATCTCGCCAGCGGCTTGCAAAGCCCTGGCGCTATCCTCCGCATCCAGTAAATCCACGTTGATCAGCGAAATAGCATCAGGATGGGATAAGGCATGGCGGCTCAGGCCAATCACCTGCCATTTGTTGTCCAGGAGTGTTTTGACGAGCTGTCTGCCTACGATCCCGCTGGCGCCAGCGACCAGCGCGACGTTTTGTGGCTGCATCTTATTCACGGTGTTTCTCCAGTTAGGGTGACAGACACAGTGTGATATATTATTTTTTCCCTACATATCCCCTGAATTCGATGGCACTTATAAGAAAAAACATTAAATGAACAATAAGCTCAACGCCATTTCCACCTTTCTGCGCGTCGCAGAAGCGGGTTCCTTTTCGGCAGCCGCTCGTCAGAGCGGAATGAAGCAGTCTGCCGTCAGCCAGCAGATTGTCGCCCTGGAACAGGAGCTCGGGGTGGTATTACTGCATCGGACAACGCGAATGATGAAGCTCACCGAGCAGGGTGAACGTTATCGCCGTGATATGCAGCTTTTGCTGGATGCCATGCAGGAAGCGGAGAGACGGTTGAATCCTGCCGATCATCAGTTTCAGGGCAGCGTCCATGTTCAGTTGCCAAGCGGTCTGGGGCAGATCGTTTTGCCCCCTCTGCTGGCGCTTCAGCGCCTGCATCCGGCATTGCACCTGACGTTGTCCCTGGATGACCGCATCGCCGACCTGGTGAGCGAAGGGGTGGATGTCGCGCTACGCCTTAGCGCTGAACCTCCACAATCGCATGCGGCACGTCTTCTGATGCGGATTGAAACCGCGCTGTTCGCTGCTCCCGGCTTTCAGGCGGTACACTCCGTCAGCGAACTGGCGGCACATCCCCATGTGCGATTTAGCGGCATCCCGCGGGATGCGCCTCTACGGTTGATCGCCGGTGAGGAAACAATTGACGTGAAAGTGCATACCGTTTTTCGTGCCAACACCAGTGATGCCCTGTTACAGGCGCTGGAGTCAGGCATCGGGATTGGCGGCATGCAGCTGCCGCTTGCGGCAAAGGCGTTGCAAGCCGGCACGCTGGTGCCGGTATTACCGGCCTGGCGGTTACCTGACCGGTATCTCTATGCCGTCTACCCCGACGCCCGCTTTATCCCACAACGCGTCAGAAGCGTGATACAGGTGATCGAACAAATCCTGCCGTCGCTTGCCAAATAACCGGCGTCTACTTCGCTACCGGCAAATCCGCGTACCGCGTCGTATAAGCCGGTGACAACATCTCGCGCTTCATCGCCCAGGATTTCTCAATCCCCTGCCCGGCAAACCATATCTTCCCTTTCCCGGAATGATTCACGCTGTCGATCAGCGCCATCAGCGCCGCGCTGTTGGCGCGCAAACGGTTATCGTCAAATAAATTCAGCTGGGCGACGCCGCTACTGAAAAAGTCCGCCAGCATCACCCCCGCTTTCATGTAGCGATAGCCGTCAAGCCATATGCGCCCCAGCGCATCGGTGGCGGCACGGATGATATCGCGCGAGTCATTGGTGGGCGTCATCAGGGTGACAGACGCCTGATTGCCGTAATAAACCTCGTTGTCCGCATGCGGGCTGGTACGCAAAAACACGCTGATAAAGCGACAATATTGATGCTCGCTGCGCAGCTTTTCCGCAGCCCGTTCAGCGTAGGCGCAAATGGCCTGGTGCATCTCCTCATATTGCGTAATACGGTGTCCAAACGAGCGGCTACAGATAATCTGCTGCTTCGTGGGCGTGAACTCTTCCAGATCAAGACAGGGCTCGCCGCGCAACTCGCGCGCCGTGCGCTCCAGGACAACGTTAAAATGTTTGCGGATGACCCACGAGGAAGCTTGTGCCAGATCCAGCGCCGTGGTGACGCCCATCGCATTAAGTTTTTTGGTAATGCGCCGCCCGACGCCCCACACCTCCTCTACCGGTACGCGCGCCAGCAGTTTACGCTGCCGCTCGCGATCCGATAAATCCACTACGCCTCCCGTGCTGCTCCACCGCTTTGCCGCATAGTTGGCCAGCTTCGCCAGCGTTTTCGTGGGGGCAATGCCTACGCCAACGGTTAATCCCGTATTTTTAAACACCTGCGTGCGCATATGATGACCAAACGCCTCCAGCGCCATGCAGTTGCTGACGCCAGCAACGTTCACAAACGCCTCATCAATGGAGTAAATCTCTATGGCCGGGGCGAAGTCGGTCAGCGTCTGCATCACCCGGCTGCTGAGATCGGCGTAAAGCGCATAGTTCGAGCTAAAGACGTAAACCCGCGCGGGAAAGCGCTTCTCTTTGAATTTGAAATACGGCTCGCCCATTTTTATATCGAACTGCTTTGCCTCCCGCGACAGCGAAATAATGCAGCCGTCGTTATTGGAGACCACCACCACGGGTTTGCCCCGCAGATCGGGCCGAAACACCGTCTCGCAGGAGGCATAAAAGCTGTTCACATCAACCAGTGCGAACATGTTTATGCGTTTTGAGTGTGTGGGTGACAACACCGAAGATCTGCAGTTCCTCTTCGGACTGAAACGTGATCGGCTGATAGCGAACGTTATGCGGCACTAACCTCAGGATCGGGCGGGTCTGCAGCTCTTTGACCGTAAACTCACCCGCGACGGATGCCACCACAATATCCCCGTGCACGGCGTTTAACGAACGATCGACGACCAGCAGATCGCCATCGCCGATCCCAACGCCGATCATCGAGTCTCCGCTCACCTTCACAAAGTAGGTCGCGCTGGGATGCCTGACGGCCAGGCGGTTAAGATCGAGACGATCTTCCACATAATCCTGTGCCGGGCTTGGAAAACCACACGCTACGCGTTCTACAAATAACGGTAATTCAAGGGGTTGCTTTGGATAATAAGAAAAGAGAGTGTCCATAAATGCCTTTCTCGCCAAATACTGTATATAAATACAGTATTACGGATTATGGACAAGGATCAAGGTCCTTTACGAGGGTTACCCCAAACGCATTGAAGTGTGAGCGGATTTAATTCAGCCGTATCCTGCGCATCGGCGAAAGAATAGCCAGATAACGCCTGCGGCAACGACATCCAGGTTTCAACCGGTGCAAAAAAGCCCAAAGCACTGCTTTGGGCTTATGCTTGTCTGGCTTAATCCGCCAGCGAATCAAGCGTTTCCAGCGCGTCAGCCGGGAGTACCAGCTCCGCCGCCGCAAGATTTTGTCGCAGATGCGCCACGGAGGAGGTGCCGGGGATCAGCAGGATGTTCGGCGAACGTTGCAGCAACCACGCCAGCGCGACCTGCATTGCCGTTACGCCCAGCGAATCAGCGACCGCCTGCAGCCCGGATGATTGCAGGGGTGTAAAACCACCCAGCGGGAAGAACGGCACATACGCAATCCCCTGCTGCGCCAGCGAATCCACCAGCGCATCATCGCCACGGTTCACGATGTTGTACATGTTCTGCACACACACCACCTGCACCATCTTCTGCGCTTCCGCAACCTGGGTGGCCGTGACGTTGCTCAGGCCAATATGGCGCACCAAACCTTGCTGTTGTAACTCGGCCAGCGTGGTGAGAGGTTCAGCAATTGAGCCTTCTGCTGGCCCGTGTGCGCTGAACATGATGCGCAGATTAACCACGTCCAGCACATCCAGCTGCAGATTACGCAGGTTGTCATGTACCGCCTGCGTCAGTTCCTGCGCGGAGAAGGCCGGCAGCCAGGAGGCATCACTGCCGCGACGGGCACCGATCTTGGTGACGAGCGTCAGATCGTCGCGGTACGGATGAAGCGCCTCGCGGATCAGCTGGTTGGTGATATGCGGCCCGTAAAAATCGCTGGTATCAATGTGATTCACCCCAGCAGCCACCGCTTCGCGGAGCACATCCAGCGCGGCATTTTTGTCCTTTGGAGGACCAAACACGCCCGGCCCGGCAAGCTGCATCGCGCCATAGCCAAGCCGTTTAACCGTCCGCGACCCCAGTGCGTACGTCCCGCTTTTATCAATGCTGCTCATGTCGACCTTCCTCATAAAAATGATCCGGATTTACAACGAGTTCCATAACAGACCCCGTAGTTAAGCGCGAGTTAAATTAAAGTTTAATTTCTCTACGACGATAGTATTTGTGTAACCCTGCATCTTCTCTAACGGACGACCGCTATGCTGAAAAATCTGCACGTGATTACCGGTATTATCTTTGCTCTCACCATATTCTGTCTGTTGCAAGTTGTCACGGGAGGGTTGTTCTACTCTGCCGTCAGCAACGACCGCCATAACTTCCAGAACTCCGGGGTGCTCAATGCCCAGCAGGAGAGCCTGAGCGACAGCGTGAACACGCTGATCAAAACGCGCGTCACCGTCACCCGCGTGGCGATCCGCTACCTGAAAAACCAGCGTGACCCGGCGTCCCTTGCGGCGATCAACAAACTGCTTGGCACCGCGGCTGATTCTCTGGCTAAAGCTGAAGCCTATAACAAAGAGTGGCAGAAAATGCCGCAGGTTAACGGCCAGAACGCGGCATTAACCGACGAAATGCAGAAATCATGGAGCCAGATGCATGAAGTAATGCGTCTCTCCATTGCGTATCTGCGTGCCGACAACTACCAGGCCTATGGCGATCTGGATGCCCAACAGGCCCAGGACGATATGGAAGGGGTTTATAACCGCTGGCGCGCCGAAAACAACACCCTGCTGAAAGCCGCAACCGAAGAGAACCAGAGCAGCTTTACCCAGATGCAATGGACGCTGGCAGCGATCTTCCTGGCCGTTATCGCGGTGCTGGTGGTGATCTGGCAGGGTTTACAACACCTGCTGTTAAAACCGCTCCACATGATTATGAACCATATTCGCGCCATTGCGGGCGGCGATCTGACGCAGGATATCGCCCTGTCTGGCCGCAATGAGATGGGCCAGCTGGCGGCGGGTCTGCATGAGATGCAGCAGTCGCTGGTGACCACCGTCAGCGCCGTGCGTGGTAGCACCGACTCCATTTACACAGGCGCAGGTGAAATTGCCGCCGGAAGCAACGATCTGTCTGCCCGCACCGAGCAACAGGCGGCTTCGCTGGAGGAGACGGCTGCCAGCATGGAAGAGCTGACCGCTACGGTTAAACAGAACTCCGACAACGCCCGTCAGGCTACGCTACTGGCGAAGAACGCTTCAGAAACGGCGGCCCGTGGCGGTCACGTGGTGGATAACGTTGTCCGTACCATGACCGAAATCGCCGACAGCTCGCAGCAAATTGCGCACATTACCGGCGTGATTGACAGCATTGCCTTCCAGACAAACATTCTGGCGCTTAACGCGGCGGTGGAAGCTGCGCGTGCCGGGGAGCAAGGTCGTGGCTTTGCGGTAGTCGCAGGTGAAGTCCGCACGCTGGCCAGCCGCAGTGCGCAGGCGGCGAAAGAGATCAAAGGGCTGATTGAGAACTCCGTCAGCCGGGTGAATACCGGTTCAGAGCAGGTCAGCGAAGCGGGCGCAACCATGAAGGAGATTGTCGCTGCCGTGACCCGCGTGACCGATATCATGGGCGAGATTTCGTCGGCGTCCGATGAACAGAGCCGCGGCATCGAACAGGTGAGCCTGGCCGTTTCGCAGATGGACAGCGTCACACAGCAAAACGCCGCGCTGGTACAGCAATCCGCCACGGCGGCGGCGGCCCTGGAAGATCAGTCGGAACAACTGCGCCAGGCTGTGGCAGCGTTTCGCCTGAACGGAAAGGAAAAAGCCACCGCGCCCCGCCCGGCCACGGTGAAAACCCCACAGCTGTTACGCCCGGCAACGGCCGACACCGCCACCGACAGCAACTGGGAAACCTTCTGAGTGACAGGCGGGCGAACGTCTCGCCCGCCAGAAGCACTTAACGGCTGCGCTTAGCGTGCCGTTCCCAGTTCTCCTGTTTCGCTTCGTCAGACTTTCGTAGCGAAACATAGCATGCTCCGCTGCCGCCGTGATGCGGCAGCGCCACGCAAAAGGCCTGCACTTCCTCGAACTCGGTTAACCAGCGCGCCAGATAACTGCGTACCACGTTGGGATGAGCGTTCTGCTCCCGCCCTTTTCCATGAATGATCACCAGGTTACGTAATCCATCGCGTCCAGCCTGGCGGATAAAGGAAAACAGCATCTGCCGGCAACGCTCGGCGGGCTGGCGTAACAGATTTAAGCTGGCCTGGCGGGAATATTTACCCGAGCGGAGCTTATCAATAACGCCCTGTTGCACCCCTTCCCGTCTGAACGCCAGCGGCTCCTCCAGGGGCAGAAGTTCCAGGAAGCCCAGGGTCAGGAAGTTATCCAGTTGCTCGGTATCAATCTCCTGACGCGTTCGCGTGTTGCGGCTCGGCTGCCAGTGAATATCCGTGCAGCGCTTCAGGGGCTGGATACCCTCCATGGCGTCAAGAAAAAGTGATTTGTCGTCAGGGTTCATGGACATCCTCCCGCTACATCTGAGCCTGTACTATACCTGCGCCAGGCATGGGCCTCAATAACCGCTACCCCAGGATGGGGGCATAAACATTAACCTGATGAATATAAAAATTATTTCTCCGCATAAGTTAAACGCGACTTAACTTAAATTTCAGCACACATAAAACAGAAAGTTTAGGTTAAAAAAATGTGGAATCAATGATGCTAAAACATATCTTTTTGAGGGTTGGCTGTTATAATTAAATAAACCTGCTTCACGGATATAACATTCAGGATCTGCGAAGGGAAGCACTGCTGTGTGTTGTAGGGTCTGTCTGATGTCGGACAGGCTCTGTTTTTTTATTTTACTCCCCGCTTCACTCCGATACTATTTTCCGCGCCTCTCTTCTGAATTGCGTAATTAACGATTCGGTCAGGGGTGTCTGACGAGAATCACGGCGCTGAATTAAATAATAGGCCGCTTTAGGTAGCGATTCGACAACGGGCAGCATAACCAGACGGTGCGCCAGCAGCGGGTCACAGCCCAGTTCCTTTGGCAGGATACTTAAAAAATCACTTTGTGCAACAAGACTAATGCAGGAAGAAAACGTTTCGCAAACAACGTCAATGCGCGGTATTTGCGAGCGATGAGTAAAAACATCTTCTAATTGCTTATAATAACTCCCGCGTGGCGTCGGCATTGTCCAGTTATAATTCAGCAATTCGGTAATGGATGTCGCGCCCGTCGCCGGATGCCCTTCCCGACAAAATACGGCGAAAGGCTTTTCGAACAATTTTTCAAACGTAAACTCATGATCGTACGGCCCCTGATAATAGGTATTGATGGTGAAATCCAGCTCGCCCTGGCGTAATTCATTGATCATCGACACCAGTTGCCCTTCCATAATCCGGACTTTTACCTGCGGATGTTGTGCATGAAAGCGGGTGATCACCGCGGGCATAAGGCTTCGCGAAATACTGGCTCCCATTCCAATATTAATCTGTCCGGCCAGTTCCCCCTGGCGCTGGCGGATATCATCCTGCGCCGCGCGTAACTCTTCCAGAATCAGCCTGGCGCGCGAGTAAAACCCTTCCCCACACTCGGTCAATGCGACGCCTTTACTCCTGCGCACAAAAAGCTGCGCCGCCATCCCCTCTTCCAGCTCTTTGATCGATTTAGTCAGCGCCGGTTGCGAAAGATTAAGCGTCCTGCTGGCACCGCGGATACTGCCCTGACGCGCGACTTCAACAAACGCCCGGATTTGATGAAATTTAATCTGAAATGACATAGCCCGACCGATAACCGTTGTTTATCAGAGTAAAGAAACTGTCATCTACTTTAATGGAAATGGATGTGCGAGGGTAATTCCTGAACGGTTAAAACTGTGAAAAAACGGTTAGTGATAAGTAAAAACTATCACAGCGTGAAGCAGTTCACATATTTTAATGATGACAGGAACAGATATGGAATCACTGGCGCAGTACATCCAGACATTAGCCCCACAACTGAGCGCATGGCGTCGCGATTTTCACCATTTCGCGGAGTCCGGATGGCTCGAATTTCGCACGGCGGCGAAAGTCGCGGAAATCTTAGACCAGTTGGGTTATTCGCTGGCGATGGGCCGCGACGTGGTAGACGCCGAAAGCCGTATGGGATTACCCGATGACGCCACGCTGGCGCGAGAGTTTGCCCGCGCCCGGGCGCAAGGCGCACCAGAGAAATGGCTGGCCCCGTTTGAAGGGGGATTTACCGGCATTGTGGCGACCCTGAATACCGGCCGCCCAGGACCGACGCTGGCGTTTCGCGTGGATATGGACGCGCTGGATTTAAGCGAAGCACTCGATGACAGCCATCGCCCGTTCCGCGACGGATTTGCCTCCTGCAACCCGGGGATGATGCACGCCTGCGCCCACGATGGTCACACCACCATTGGTCTGGGGCTGGCGCACGTGCTTAAGCAGAATGAATCGCAACTCAATGGCACCATCAAACTGATCTTCCAGCCTGCCGAGGAAGGCACCCGAGGCGCTCGCGCCATGGTGGCTGCCGGGGCGCTCGACGATGTGGACTACTTCACCGCGATTCACATTGGCACCGGTGTGCCCGCCGGTGTGGTGATCTGCGGCAGCGATAATTTTATGGCCACCACCAAGTTCGATGTGCATTTTACCGGGGTTGCCGCACACGCCGGCGGTAAACCGGAGGACGGCCGGAATGCCCTGCTCGCCGCAGCTCAGGCCGCTATCGCGCTTCACAGCATTGCCCCACACAGCGAAGGTGCATCGCGGGTGAATGTCGGCGTGATGCAGGCCGGCAGCGGACGCAACGTCGTGCCGGCTAACGCCCTGCTCAAGGTTGAAACCCGCGGCGTAAGCGAAGCCATTAACCAGTACGTCTTTGAACGCGCGCAGGCCGTGATTACCGGTGCGGCGGCACTCTACGGCGTGAGCGTCGAGATGCGTCTGATGGGCGCCGCCACCGCCAGTGCCCCTACACCGGCCTGGGTAGATTATCTGCGCCAGCAGGCAAGCCAGGTGACCGGCGTGGTGCAGGCCATTGACAGAGTCAACGCCCCCGCAGGTTCCGAAGACGCGACGCTGATGATGGCCCGCGTGCAACAGAACGGCGGAATGGCGTCGTATATGGTGTTCGGTACCGAGTTAAGCGCAGGTCATCACAATGAAAAATTTGATTTTGATGAGCAGGTCATGAACCTCGCTATCGAAACGCTGGCGCGCACTGCGCTTAATTTCCCGTGGACGCGAGGTGTGTAATGCAGGAGAACTACGCTTTTATTGCCGATGCCATCGACACGCGATGTCAGCTGTTAACCGACATTGCCGACGACATCTGGGATCACCCTGAAACGCGTTTTGAAGAGTTCTGGTCCGCGGAACGGATTGCCGGCGCGCTGGAAGCGGAAGGTTTCAATCTGACCCGTGAAGCCGGCGGGATTCCGAATGCCTTTATCGCCAGCTTCGGCAGCGGTAAACCCGTTATCGCCCTGCTGGGGGAATATGATGCTCTGGCCGGATTGAGCCAGCAGGCACACTGCGCGACGGCACAGTCCGCCACGCCGGGTGCCAACGGCCACGGCTGTGGCCACAATTTGCTGGGAACGGCAGCGCTGGCGGGTGCCATTGCGGTGAAAAGCTGGCTGGAGCAGCACGGGGGGAGCGGCACCGTGCGTTTCTACGGCTGTCCTGGTGAAGAAGGTGGTTCAGGGAAAACCTTTATGGTGCGCGAAGGTTTGTTTGATGACGTTGATGCCGCCGTCACCTGGCACCCTGAAGCATTTGCCGGCATGTTTAACGTCAGCACGCTGGCCAATATTCAGGCCGCCTGGCGGTTTCACGGCGTGGCGGCGCATGCTGCTAACTCGCCACATCTGGGGCGTAGCGCGCTGGATGCCGTAACGCTGATGACCACTGGCACCAATTTCCTCAACGAACACATCATTGAGAAAGCGCGCGTTCATTACGCTATCACCGATACCGGTGGAATCTCACCCAACGTGGTGCAGGCGCAGGCTGAAGTGCTGTACCTGATCCGCGCGCCGGAAATGGCCGATGCGCAGCAGATCTACGAACGTATCGAGAAAATCGCTCAGGGCGCGGCAATGATGACCGAAACCACCGTTGCGTGTCGCTTTGATAAAGCCTGCTCCAGCTACCTGCCCAACCGCACGCTCGAAGCGGCGATGTATCGCGCCCTGCAGCATTACGGCACGCCGGAGTGGACGGAAGAGGAGCGCCAGTTTGCGCAGGATATTCGTGCCACGCTAACGCCAAATGACCTGCAAAACAGCCTGAAGAACATTGCCGCGACGGGGGGAGAAGCCGGTAACGCTTTTGCGCGCCGTCAGCAGGAGATGTTACTGACAGATGAGGTCGCACCTTACGCCATTACCGATAACGTACTGGCCGGGTCAACCGATGTGGGCGATGTCAGCTGGAAAATGCCGGTGGCACAGTGTTTCAGCCCCTGCTTTACCATCGGAACGCCTTTGCATACCTGGCAACTCGTGGCTCAGGGGCGAACCTCGATTGCTCATAAGGGCATGCTGCTGGCCGGAAAAGTGATGGGCGCAACCGCGCTAAATCTGCTCCAGGATGCAACGCTGCTGCAACAATGCCGGGAAGAGTTCGAACAACAAATCACCGAAAAACCGTACGTGTGTCCGATTCCGTCAGGCGTGACACCGTCACCTTTAAAATAATAAAACACAACACAACAACACAACAACAGTCCCGAGGAACGCCCATGAGTATGTCTTCCATACCTTCGCATTCCCCATCCGGTAAGCTCTATGGCTGGGTTGAAAGGATCGGCAATAAAGTGCCGCACCCTTTCCTGCTTTTTATCTGGTTGATCGTGGTTTTAATGGTGGCGACAGCGGTGCTGTCCGCCTTTGATGTCAGCGTGCGCAGTCCGGCCGATGGCAGTATGGTGGCGGTCAAGAACCTGTTGAGTGTCGAAGGGTTGCACTGGTTCTTACCGAATGTGGTTAAAAACTTCAGCGGCTTCGCCCCGCTGGGGGCCATTCTGGCGCTGGTACTGGGCGCCGGGCTTGCCGAGCGTGTCGGTCTGTTACCGGCGCTGATGGTGAAAATGGCCTCCCACGTCAGCGCACGTTACGCCAGCTACATGGTGCTGTTTATCGCCTTCTTTAGCCACATCTCCTCTGATGCCGCGCTGGTGATCATGCCGCCCATGGGCGCTCTGATTTTCCTCGCCGTCGGACGCCATCCCGTGGCGGGTCTGCTGTCGGCGATTGCGGGCGTAGGCTGCGGCTTTACCGCCAACCTGCTGATCGTGACCACCGATGTCCTGCTCTCAGGCATCAGCACGGAGGCGGCCAAAACCATCGACACCGCGATGCACGTCAGCGTCATCGACAACTGGTACTTTATGGCCAGCTCGGTGGTCCTGCTGACCCTGGTGGGCGGACTGATTACCGATAAGCTTATAGAGCCGCGTTTAGGGAAATGGGAAGGCCGAAGCGATGAGAAGCTGGAGACGCTGAGTAAAGAGCAACGCGTTGGCCTGCGCGTGGCAGGCGTGGTCTCGCTGGCGTTTATTGCCGCGGTCGCGCTGATGGTGGTACCGGAAAACGGCATCCTGCGCGATCCGGTTAAACATACCGTTCTCCCCTCGCCGTTTATTCAGGGCATTGTGCCGCTGATTATTCTGTTTTTCTTTGTCGTTTCGCTCGCCTATGGGATCGCCACCGGCAAAATTCGCCGTCAGGGCGATCTGCCGCAGCTGATGATCGAACCCATGAAAGAGATGGCGGGCTTTATTGTGATGGTGTTCCCGCTGGCGCAGTTCGTGGCGATGTTTAACTGGAGCAACATGGGCAAATTTATGGCCGTGGGGCTGACCGATGCGCTGGAAGCGGCGGGGTTAAGCGGCGTCCCGGCATTTGTCGGCCTTGCGCTGCTGTCGTCACTGCTGTGCATGTTTATCGCCAGCGGCTCGGCTATCTGGTCGATTCTGGCCCCCATCTTTGTGCCGATGTTTATGATGCTGGGGTTCCACCCGGCGTTTGCCCAGATCCTGTTTCGTATCGCAGACTCCTCCGTCATCCCCCTGGCACCGGTCTCACCGTTTGTTCCGCTGTTTTTAGGCTTCCTGCAGCGCTATAAACCAGAGGCAAAACTGGGTACCTACTATTCGCTGGTTTTACCCTATCCGCTTATCTTTTTAGGGGTATGGCTGGTGATGCTGGTGGCATGGTATCTTGTCGGTCTGCCGATTGGGCCGGGGATTTACCCAAGGCTGCACTAAAGGATTAACGATGCTGAGATTACTCGAAGATAAAATTGCCACGCCGCTTGGTCCACTGTGGGTGATTGCAGACGAGCAGTTCTGTCTGCGCGCCGTTGAGTGGGAAGAACACAGCGACAGGATGGACACGTTGCTCAACGTGCACTATCGCGCGCAGGGTTATGAACGTATCAGCGCCACCAACCCCGGCGGCCTGAGCGACAAACTGACGGCGTACTTCGAGGGCGATCTCAGCATCATTGACACCCTGCCGACCGCCACGGCAGGCACACCTTTCCAGCGCGAAGTGTGGCAGGCGCTGCGCAGTATTCCGTGCGGACAGGTCATGCATTACGGCCAGCTCGCCGGGCAGCTCGGCCGTGCCGGCGCGGCCCGCGCGGTCGGCGCGGCAAATGGCGCTAACCCCGTCAGTATTGTGGTCCCCTGCCACCGCGTGATTGGCCGCAACGGCACCCTGACCGGCTATGCCGGTGGCGTGCAGCGCAAGGAGTGGTTACTGCGTCACGAGGGGTATCTCCTGCTCTAGTTTCCAGGCTTTTAGTGCTTAATTTTCTTCCGGTTAGGCTAAAAATCCATAATCAAGCTGTGGAATTTCAAGAAGATGGCAACAGGTTGCCGTCTCTTGTCCTTATTGATGGTTTGGCAGGCTTACGTACTTACCAAAAAGATGTTAAAATTGACCAATATCAATTAAGGCTTGAGCAAACCTATGATCCCGGAAAAGCGAATTATACGACGCATTCAGTCTGGCGGTTGTGCTATCCATTGCCAGGATTGCAGCATCAGCCAGCTCTGTATCCCGTTTACTCTGAATGAGCATGAACTCGATCAGCTTGATAATATCATCGAGCGCAAAAAGCCTATTCAGAAAGGGCAGACGCTGTTTAAAGCGGGAGACGAACTGAAATCGCTCTATGCTATCCGTTCTGGCACCATCAAAAGCTACACCATCACGGAACAGGGTGATGAGCAGATCACCGGCTTCCATCTGGCGGGTGACCTGGTTGGCTTTGATGCCATCGGTACTGGCCATCACCCGAGCTTTGCTCAGGCGCTGGAAACCTCAATGGTTTGCGAAATCCCGTTTGAAACGCTGGACGATCTCTCAGGCAAAATGCCCAATCTGCGTCAGCAGATGATGCGTCTGATGAGCGGTGAGATCAAAGGCGATCAGGACATGATTCTGCTACTTTCCAAAAAGAATGCAGAAGAACGCCTGGCCGCGTTTATCTATAACCTCTCACGCCGCTTCGCGGAGCGCGGTTTCTCCCCGCGTGAATTCCGTCTGACCATGACGCGTGGCGATATCGGTAACTACCTGGGCCTGACCGTGGAAACCATTAGCCGCCTGCTGGGTCGTTTCCAGAAAAGCGGAATGCTGGCCGTTAAGGGTAAATACATTACCATCGAAAACGGTGAAGCTCTGGCCGTTCTTGCCGGTCACTCCCGCAACGTGGCATAACGCCTCCGCATGATTGATGCCAGGCCGATAAATTTTTATGATTTATTGGTCTGGTACGTCACCACTTCCGTTTCACCACGTTTCCCTGGCACCGCCCCACTCAGTCCCTGAAAGGTTCTTGTTGAGGTTATGAATTGAGAGAAAGTTTATTTTTCGTTTCAGTCGTTATCGCCTCAGTGACCTTCATATTCATCTGGATCATGCTTGTCGGGCCAATGAAGGGTGAAGAAAAAACCTACGTACAGGATTCAACGACGTTTGCGATTGCGGTGATGGTACTGCTGTTGATTGCCTTTATCGCGGTAACGACAACGGTTCTTTTTCTGTGACAGATTTTCATGATTTATTGATCTGACAAAAACTTCCCCCCTGTTTCATTCAAGATATATAGGTTACTCTTTTAATTACAGACTGTGGTGACAGTAGTAAGGAGACCTGTATGGCAAAGTATCAAAACATGCTGGTGGCTATCGATCCTAACCAGGACGATCAGCCGGCATTACGACGTGCTGTGTATCTACATCAACGGATTGGTGGCAAAATCAAAGCGTTTTTGCCGATCTATGACTTCTCTTATGAGATGACCACCCTTCTGTCGCCTGACGAACGCACCGCAATGCGTCAGGGAGTGATCAGCCAGCGTACCGCGTGGATCCGTGAACAGGCCAAATATTACCTGGAAGCGGGTGTTCCTATCGATATTAAAGTGGTCTGGCATAACCGACCTTTCGAAGCCATTATCCAGGAAGTGGTCGCCGGTGGGCACGACCTGTTGCTGAAAATGGCGCACCAGCACGACAAGCTGGAATCCGTGATCTTTACCCCTACCGACTGGCACCTGCTGCGTAAATGCCCTTGCCCGGTGTGGATGGTAAAAGACCAGCCGTGGCCAGAAGGCGGCAAGGCCGTCGTGGCGGTCAACCTGGCGAGCGAGGAGGATTACCACAATTCGCTCAATGAAAAGCTGGTCAAGGAGACGATCCAGCTTGCCGAGCAGGTTAACCACACTGAAGTCCATCTGGTGGGCGCTTACCCGGTAACACCGATTAATATTGCTATCGAGCTGCCTGAATTTGACCCGAGCGTGTATAACGATGCGATCCGGGGGCAGCACCTGCTGGCCATGAAGGCGTTACGCCAGAAATTCAGCATCGATGAGAAAATGACACATGTGGAAAAAGGGTTGCCTGAAGAGGTGATCCCGGATTTAGCAGAACATCTGCAGGCGGGGATTGTGGTACTGGGTACCATTGGCCGGACCGGTATTTCTGCCGCGTTCCTGGGCAATACCGCCGAACAGGTGATCGACCATCTGCGCTGTGACCTGCTGGTCATCAAGCCGGATGAGTATCAAACACCGGTTGAACTGGACGACCCGGAAGACGACTAAGTTCAGACATAAAAAAAACCGCCGGAAACGGCGGTTTTTTTTGTCGCTGATTTACAGCGATTTCAGAATCGCATCGACACTGGCTTTTGCATCGCCAAACAGCATGTGCGTGTTCTCTTTGAAGAACAGCGGGTTCTGAACCCCTGCATAACCGGTATTCATGGAACGTTTGAAGACAATCACGTTCTGCGCCTTCCACACTTCCAGAACCGGCATACCGGCGATTGGGCTACGCGGATCGTCCTGCGCCGCCGGGTTAACGGTGTCGTTGGCACCAATAACCAGGACGGTGTCGGTATCGGTGAAATCATCGTTGATCTCATCCATCTCCAGCACGATGTCGTAAGGCACTTTCGCTTCCGCGAGCAGCACGTTCATGTGGCCTGGCAGACGCCCCGCTACCGGGTGAATGCCAAAGCGAACCTTGATACCACGCGCACGCAGCTTCTCGGTGATCTCCGCAACCGGATACTGAGCCTGCGCCACCGCCATGCCGTAGCCTGGGGTAATGATGACCGAGTGTGAGTTTTTCAGCATCTCTGCGGTATCTTCCGCGGTGATCTCACGGTGCTCACCCACTTCTTCGTCAGAACCGGTTGAGGAGCCGTCAGAACCAAAGCCACCCGCGATAACGCTGATAAACGAACGGTTCATCGCCTTACACATGATGTAAGACAGGATCGCACCAGAAGAACCGACCAGCGCACCGGTGACGATCAACAGATCGTTGCTCAGCATGAAGCCAGCTGCTGCCGCGGCCCAACCGGAGTAGGAGTTCAGCATGGAGACAACCACTGGCATATCGGCACCACCAATGGAGGCCACCAGGTGCCAGCCAAAGGCCAGGGCAATCAGGGTCATCACCAGTAACGCCAGCACCTGCAGGCCCACGCTTTCAGTGCGCACGAAGACCACCAGCAGCACAAAGGACACGACCAGCGCCGCCAGGTTCAGCTTGTGACGGTTTGGCAGCATCAGCGGTTTAGAAGAGATCTTACCGCGCAGTTTGCCGAACGCGACAATTGAGCCGGTGAAGGTCACCGCACCAATGAAGATGCCGAGGAACACTTCCGTCAGATGGATGTTGACCAGAATCGGTTCCAGACCGGGTGTGTGGTACAGATAGCTGTTGAAGCCCACCAGCACCGCCGCCAGCCCCACGAAGCTATGCAGAATGGCCACCAGCTCCGGCATCTCGGTCATTTCAACGCGTTTCGCCAGGCGAATACCAATCGCGCCACCGATGATCATCGCCACCAGGATCCATGCAACGTTGCCGGTGTCCGGCCCGAAGATGGTGGCAATCAGCGCAATCGCCATCCCGGCGATACCAAAGTTATTTCCCTGCTGAGACGTTTCGTGTTTGGAAAGTCCCGCCAGACTGAAAATAAACAGGATTGCAGCAACAATGTATGCGGCTGTGACTAATCCTCCAGACATATGCTACCCCTTAGCCTTTACGAAACATTTTCAGCATGCGCTGAGTCACGGTGAACCCACCGAAAATATTGATACTGGCGATCAGCACCGCGATAAAGCTCAGGAAGCTTACCCAGCCGCCGTGGCCAATCTGCAGCAGCGCCCCGACCACGATAATCCCGGAGATGGCGTTAGTGACCGACATCAGTGGCGTATGCAGCGCATGGGAGACATTCCACACGACGTAGTACCCCACCACACACGAGAGCGCGAAGACGGTAAAGTGGCCGAGGAATTCTTTCGGCGCGACATCTGCCAGCCAGCCAAACAGAATAATGACCAGCGCCATGATCGCGTACTTGCGCCACGGAGAAGCCGGTTTAGCAGGCTCTTTAGGCTCAGGCGCCGCTTTCGGTGCCGCCTGAGGCTGCGCGGACACCTGAATCGGTGGCGCAGGCCAGGTGATTTCGCCTTCACGCACCACCGTTACGCCACGCACAACAACATCGTCAAAATCAACGGTGATGTTGCCGTCTTTCTCTTTGCAGAGCAGTTTCAGCAGGTTAACAAGGTTGGTACCGTACAGCTGAGAAGACTGCGTTGGCAGACGGCCCGGCAAATCGGTATACCCGATCACCTTCACGCCGTTAGCAGTGGTGGTCACCTGATTTGGCACGGTGTATTCACAGTTGCCACCGTTTTGCGACGCCAGGTCGACGATCACGCTGCCCGACTTCATTGAGTCAACCATCTCACGGGTAATCAGCTTCGGCGCGGGTTTACCGGGGATAAGCGCGGTAGTGACAATGATGTCGACATCTTTTGCCTGCGCGGCGAAGAGTTCCATTTCCGCTTTGATAAAAGCTTCGGACATGACCTTCGCGTAACCGTCACCGCTGCCCGCTTCTTCCTTGAAGTCCAGCTCAAGGAATTCGGCACCCATACTTTGTACTTGTTCTTTTACTTCAGGACGGGTGTCAAAAGCGCGTACGATAGCGCCCAGGCTGTTTGCTGCGCCGATAGCCGCAAGACCCGCCACGCCCGCGCCAATCACCATCACTTTCGCCGGAGGCACTTTCCCTGCCGCAGTGATCTGACCGGTAAAGAAGCGACCAAACTCATGCGCCGCCTCAACAATCGCGCGGTAACCGGCGATATTCGCCATGGAACTTAAGGCATCCAGCGACTGCGCGCGCGAAATACGCGGCACGGAGTCCATGGCCATCACGGTCACGCCACGTGCTGCCAGCTTCTCCATCAACTCAGGATTCTGTGCAGGCCAGATGAAGCTCACCAGCGTCGTGCCAGGATTCAGCAGTTCAATCTCGCTCTCTTCCGGCGCATTAACCTTGAGAATAACGGGCGACTGCCAGACTTCAGCACCGTCCACCACTTCCGCGCCAGCCTGAATAAAGGCCTCGTCATCGAAACTCGCCAGTTTGCCCGCGCCGCGTTCAACTGCGACGGTAAAACCCAGTTTAAGCAGTTGCTCCACCGTTTTCGGTGTTGCCGCTACGCGGGTTTCATTGGCTAACCGTTCTTTTGGTACCCCAATACGCATAGTTTTCCCTTCCATCGGTTTTTGATGATGGTTTGTCGATAAATGCCCGCGGTTTGTATCAACTTTCGCCAGCAGGACAGCGACGACATATGATTAACCCCAGAAAATAAAACAGTAACAAACTTTCTATAACCTACTGAAAATAACGCCCGTGATCTACCGCCAGAAAACACTATTTCTTACTTTATCTGTGAAAAATAAGTGATCTGCGTCGCTGACAGTGATATTTACCTTAAATTCATCGCTGAGACCGATAAATAGCGCAAGCGAAGCGGTAAAAACATGATATAGCGCCATTAGAGAACAACTTATTAACATTAAATTAACTTGTAAAAGTCATAAGCTTTATCAGTTTTGCTTGTCAGACGCCTGTTTTTTCAACATATCACTAAATGTTATCAAATCAGATGATTCAGTGAGCACAGGCTGTGAAAAATGGCGCAGACAGCGACGGGTTTTAAATGCCATAATCGGGACCGTCTCAAATTAACAACAATACCAGTACATGGTTTGCGCAAGGCGAAGGATTATTTTTATGAAGCTTAAGAACACACTCCTGGCGTCCGCACTTCTCTCCGCGACCGCCCTGTCTGCGAATGCCGCGACAGAGTTAACGCCGGAGCAAGCGGCAGCGTTAAAACCTTTTGACCATACGGTCATTGTGGGTCGTTATAATTCTATTGGCGATGCCGTCGCCGCCGCATCAAAAGCCGCCGATAAAAACGGTGCGGCCTCGTTTTACGTTGTTGATCAGTCTGACTCCGGCAACAGCGGTAACCAGCGCGTGACCATTGCGCTGTATAAAGACAATGCGCCGAAAGCTGACGCACCGAAAAACCGCGTGATTAACGGCGTCGTTGAATTACCGAAAGATCAGGCGATTGAGCTGGAACCTTATGACACCGTCACCGTGCAGGGCTTCTATCGCAGCCAGCCTGAAGTGAACGATGCCATCACCAAAGCCGCAAAAGAAAAAGGCGCGTACTCTTTCTTTATCGTGCGTCAGGTCGATGCTAACCAGGGTGGCAACCAGCGCATTACCGCGTTCATCTATAAAGAAGATGCGAAGAAACGCGTTCTGCAAAGCCCGGACGCTATTCCTGCTGATTCCGAAGCGGGTCGTGCGGCGATAGCGAAAGGCGGTGAAGAAGCGAAGAAAGTGGAAATTCCAGGCGTAGCCACCTCTGCCGCACCAAGCGCTGAAGTGGGCCGTTTCTTCGAAACGCAATCCACCAAAGGTGGCCGTTACTCCGTTACCCTGCCAGACGGAACCAAAATTGAAGAGCTGAATAAAGCCACTGCAGCGCAGATGGTGCCGTTCGACAGCATTAAATTTACCGGCAACTACGGCAACATGACGGAAGTCTCTTATCAGGTCGCGAAACGTGCGGCGAAGAAAGGGGCGAAGTATTACCACATCACCCGCCAGTGGCAGGAACGTGGTAACAACGTGACCATCAGCGCCGACCTGTACAAGTAACAGAACGGTTGACCCGAGGCGGCGCAATGCCGCCTTTTTTGTTACTTTTTTTTGAAATTCGGCCCCACGTCATTGCATGCTTTCGTGACACTCCGTAAAATCCCGCGCCTTAGTGTGATCCACCATTTTTATGCGCCTGTGCGAAATAATTATTCTGGATTTGGACCTTTCATAACAGGAAGCCAATGGAAAAGAAACTAGGCCTGAGTGCTTTGACTGCACTCGTTTTGAGCTCAATGCTGGGTGCGGGCGTGTTCAGCTTACCGCAGAATATGGCGGCGGTCGCCAGCCCTGCCGCACTGCTTATAGGGTGGGGCATCACGGGGGCCGGGATTTTGCTGCTGGCGTTCGCAATGCTGCTGCTGACCCGCATCCGCCCGGATCTGGATGGGGGGATTTTCACTTACGCCCGTGAAGGTTTCGGCGAACTGATTGGCTTCTGTTCCGCATGGGGCTACTGGCTGTGTGCGGTCATCGCAAACGTCTCCTACCTGGTGATCGTCTTTTCGGCGCTCAGTTTCTTTACCGATACTCCTGAACTGCGGTTCTTTGGCGACGGCAATACCTGGCAGTCCATTGTGGGCGCCTCGGTACTGCTGTGGGTTGTTCACTGGCTGATTCTACGTGGCGTACAGACGGCGGCCAGCATTAACCTGGTGGCAACCCTGGCCAAACTGGTTCCGCTCGGCCTGTTTATCGTGCTGGCCTTTATGGCGTTCCGTCTCGATGTGTTCAGTCTCGATTTCAGCGGTGTCGCGCTGGGCGTACCGGTCTGGGAGCAGGTCAAGAACACCATGCTGATCACCCTGTGGGTCTTCATCGGTGTTGAAGGGGCCGTCGTGGTCTCTGCCCGGGCGCGGAATAAGCGCGATGTGGGTCGCGCCACGCTGCTGGCGGTACTGGCGGCGCTGGGCGTGTATCTGATGGTGACGCTGCTGTCGCTGGGTGTGGTCGCGCGTCCTGAACTGGCCGAAATGCGTAACCCGTCGATGGCGGGCCTGATGGTGAAAATGTTCGGACCGTGGGGTGACGTGGTGATTGCCGCGGGGCTGATTATCTCCGTGTGCGGCGCGTACCTGAGCTGGACCATTATGGCGGCAGAAGTGCCGTTCCTGGCCGCAACGCACAAAGCATTTCCACGCCTGTTTGCTCGTCAAAACAAAAACAGCGCGCCGTCGGCCTCACTCTGGCTGACCAACATCAGCGTTCAGGTCTGTCTGGTGCTGATCTGGCTCACAGGTTCAGACTATAACACTCTGCTGACCATCGCCTCGGAGATGATTCTGGTACCCTATTTCTTAGTGGGTGCATATCTGTTAAAAATCGCCACACGTCCGGCGCACTATGTGGTGGGTGTCGGAGCCTGTATTTACGGCCTGTGGTTGTTGTATGCTTCCGGGCCTATGCATCTGCTGCTGTCGGTGGTGTTGTATGCACCGGGTCTGCTGGTGTTTATCTACGCCCGCCGCACGCATCAGTTAGAGAACGCGCTTAGACGCCGTGAGATGGCCTTAATCGGGCTGTTACTGGTTGCTGCCGTACCGGCAACCTGGATGTTAATGGGATAGAATCGCCTTTCCCATTGTTGAACTGAAAAGGAGAACACGATGGGAAACGCGCAGCAACGCCCAATACTGATTACTGGTGGAGGCCGTCGTATCGGCCTCGCCCTTGCCCATCACTTTCTCAATCTTCGCCATCCGGTCATCATCAGTTATCGCAGCGAATATCCCTCGATTGAGGGGCTACGCAAAGCCGGTGCGATCTGCATTCAGGCCGATTTCTCAACCGATGACGGTATTCTGGCCTTCGCTGATAAAGTGAAATCTACCACCCCCGGGTTGCGCGCCATTATCCATAATGCCAGCGCCTGGCTTCCCGAAAAATCCGGTACGCCACTCAGCGAAACGCTCTCCTGCATGCTGCAGATCCACGTCAATGCGCCCTATCTGCTGAACCATGCCCTGCTCGACCTGCTGCGCGGTCACGGACATGCGGCGGGTGATATTATTCATTTCACCGATTACGTCGTGGAGCGCGGCAGCGACAAGCACATCGCCTATGCGGCCAGTAAAGCTGCACTCGATAACATGACGCGCTCGTTCGCCCGTAAACTTGCCCCTGAAGTTAAGGTGAACGCCATCGCCCCGGCGATGATTTTATTCAACGAAGACGATGATGCGGAGTATCGCCAGCAGGCGCTAAATAAATCGCTGATGAAAATTGCGCCAGGTGAAAAAGAGGTTATCGATCTTATCGATTATCTGCTCACCAGTTGCTATGTCACTGGCAGAACCTTTGCCGTGGACGGCGGTCGACCGCTGCGCTAGTGAAAGCGGCTCCAGAAGAAGATAAGCACCCAGGCGCTGAGCCCCCAGCAGACAACGGCCCCGCTCAGCGCCAGGGGAAGTCGCATAAAACCGGTGAAGTACCACAGCGAAAGCAGATAAAGAAAATAAGGGATGATCGACCACATCCCGAACACGATAGTCGTACGCAATGCTTCCGTGCCTCGTTCTGAGGCGACAATATAGTGCGCTATTAACGCAAAGGTCGGGAAGAGTGGGATCAGCCCGGCAATATAATAATTCCTGGTTTTAGCCAGAACACCAATCAGTAACACCACCAGCGCACCCAACGCGGCTTTTATCACCAGCCCCATCTTTTTCCATATAACAATCAAATAACAATATGAGCCAGAATAACGGAACTGGCGTTAATTATGAAAGATTAATGGAACGTTAAGGTTGTGCAGTGTATGTTGGCTTTTTTCACGATAACAGACGTTGTATGAATAAGATTGTTTATGTTGAAGACGAGCCCGAAGTGGGGCAATTGATCGCCGCCTATTTGGGTAAGCATGATATGGACGTCATTGTTGAGCCTCGTGGCGATCGTGCCGAAGAGGTGGTCTTACGTGAAAACCCGGACCTGGTGCTGCTGGACATTATGCTGCCCGGCAAAGATGGCATGACGGTCTGCCGCGATCTGCGCGCCCGGTGGGAGGGCCCTATCGTGCTGCTGACCTCGCTGGACAGCGACATGAACCATATTTTGTCACTCGAAATGGGTGCCAATGACTACATTCTGAAAACCACGCCCCCTGCCGTCCTCCTTGCTCGTCTGCGCCTTCATTTACGCCAGCGTGCCAGCGTTGAACGAGAAGCGCCTGCTCAGTCGCTGACCCCGCACAAAGCGATGCGTTTTGGTACCTTGTCTATTGATCCGATTAACCGTCAGGTTCTGCTTTCTGGCGAGCTTATCGCCCTTTCCACGGCAGATTTTGACCTGCTCTGGGAACTGGCAACCCACGCCGGGCAGATCATGGATCGCGATGCATTACTGAAAAACCTGCGCGGCGTCAGCTACGACGGAATGGATCGCAGCGTTGACGTGGCTATTTCGCGCCTGCGTAAAAAACTGCAGGATAATGCCACTGAGCCGTACCGCATTAAAACCGTGCGTAACAAGGGCTATCTGTTCGCGCCTCACGCCTGGGAAACCTGATGCCGGTTCCCCGAACGACACTGTTTAAAACATTACGCAGACGAGGTCTGACAGTTGCATAAAATAAGAACACTCAGTCTGATCTGCTGTTTTGGGTTAACCGGATGCGTTGTCGCAGATATGGATTCAAGTCATTATGACTATGTTCCGTATATTCAGACTATCCAGAATCCCAGGACCCCGGGCCATACCAATGTGCAACAACGCCGTGAGGATTTGTACGCCTGCGGCGTTGATCGAAAGTATTCGCTCAATTCATGGGACGAAAACTTCAGTCGTAACCGCCTGCTGCCGGGCGAAACGATAGAACAGCAGGATTCCAGGATCAAAAAAATAGAAGACTGTATGAAATCAAAAGGGTACGTTCTGTGGGATTACTCACAATGCGGGCCCCGTAAAAAACCGAGCGGTATGTGTAACTAGTTTGGGTTTGCGTGTTTGTCTTCGACGCAGGTTGTTAACGTATTGATTTTCGGTGAGATTGAATGAAAAAGCTGTTCGTACAGTTTTACCTCCTGCTGTTTGTCTGCTTCCTGGTGATGACCATGCTGGTTGGACTGGTCTATAAATTCACCGCCGAACGTGCGGGCAGGCAGTCACTGGATGATTTAATGAAAAGCTCGCTCTACCTGATGCGCAGCGAGCTGCGAGAGATCCCGCCACACGACTGGGCCAAGACCTTAAAAGAGCTGGATCTGAACCTGTCGTTTGATCTGCGCATCGAGCCGATGAAGGATTTCGATTTAGAGCCACCCGCCATGCAGCGACTGCGTGACGGGGACATTGTGGCGCTGGATGAGAAATATACCTTTATCCAGCGCATTCCACGGAGCCATTACGTTCTGGCCGTGGGGCCGGTACCTTATCTCTATTATCTGCACCAGATGCGCCTGCTGGACCTTGCCCTGCTGGCTTTCATTGCCATTTCGCTCGCGTTCCCGGTCTTTATCTGGATGAGGCCACACTGGCAGGACATGCTGAAACTGGAATCAGCTGCGCAACGTTTTGGTGACGGGCATTTTACCGAGCGCATTCACTTCGACAGCGGTTCCAGCTTCGAACGTCTTGGCGTGGCGTTTAACCAGATGGCTGATAACATCAATGCGCTGATTATCAGTAAAAAACAGCTCATTGACGGAATTGCTCACG
Organism: Enterobacter sp. V89_11; assembly: GCF_029967775.1. Classification (NCBI taxonomy): domain Bacteria; kingdom Pseudomonadati; phylum Pseudomonadota; class Gammaproteobacteria; order Enterobacterales; family Enterobacteriaceae; genus Enterobacter; species Enterobacter sp. V89_11. The sequence goes on from NZ_JASCAN010000026.1 coordinate 61,068, forward strand.
AGCTGCGTACGCCACTGGTACGCCTGCGCTATCGGCTGGAGATGAGCGAAAACCTGACGGAGGCCGAGTCTCAGGCGCTGAACCGCGACATTGGTCAGCTTGAGGGCCTCATTGAGGAGCTCCTGACCTACGCGCGCCTCGATCGCCCGCAAAACGAACTGAACCTCAGTACGCCGGACCTGCCCGGCTGGTTACAAACCCATATCGATGATGTCCAGAGCGTAAACCCGCAACGTACCCTGCTGACACACGTCACGCCCGGCGATTATGGCGCACTGGATATGCGTCTGATGGAACGCGTGCTGGATAATCTGATGAACAACGCCATGCGCTATAGCGAGAGCACGCTGCAGATTGGCTTAGATTTACAGGGTAGTCAGGCCTGTCTGACGGTTGAGGATGACGGACCGGGCATCGCCCCGGAAGCGCGTGAAACGGTGTTTGAGCCGTTTGTACGCCTCGACCCCAGCCGCGATCGTGCCACGGGGGGATGTGGCCTCGGGCTGGCAATTGTTTACTCCATTGCGCAGGCGATGGGCGGCACGGTGCATTGTGAAGAGAGCGCGCTCGGCGGCGCGCGCTTCTGCTTTAGCTGGCCGGTATATCACAACATCACCCTTCCCGTCCCTGCCTGACCTTTATCGCACGCTGGCCTGACCCGGCGTGCTGTGCTATATGTTAAGTATGTTGTAACTAATGAAGAGTTATCATGGCGACGTACGATCTCATCGAAAGGCTGAACAGCACGTTCCGCGACATTGAACACGAGTTACTGACCCTGACCGAACGTTTGCAGACCTGCCGTCTGTTAGCCGCGCGCGTCTTTACCCTGCCGGATGTGGTGAAAGGCGCTGAACACGACCCGCTGGAAACCATAGAGGTACAGCAGCATATCGGCAAAGCGGCGCTGGAACTGACGCTGCGGCACTACCGTCGCCTGTTTATCCAGCAGCAGTCAGAAAACCGCAGCAGTAAAGCGGCCGTTCGTCTGCCGGGCGTAATCTGCCTGCAAACTGATGCAACAACGCGAGAAGCGCTGGAAAACCAGATTGCGCATATCAACACGCTTAAGGCGACGTTTGAAAAGATCATCACTGAAGAGTCGGGTCTGGCCCCTGCCGCCCGTTTTGAATGGGTACACCGACAGCTACCGGGATTAATCACCCTGAATGCCTACCGTACGCTGACGGTACTGCGTCATCCCGCCACGCTTCGCTTCGGCTGGGCCAACAAGCACATCATTAAAAACTTCACCCGGGATGACATTCTGGCACAGCTGGAAAAGAGTCTGAAGGCACCGCGAACTGTCGCACCGTGGTCACGCGAGCAGTGGATTGAACGGCTTGAGCAGGAGTACCACAGCATCGCCTCACTACCGGCGGATACCCGGCTTAAGATTAAGCGTCCGGTGAAGGTGCAGCCTATCGCGCGCGTCTGGTATTCCGGCCAGCAAAAGCAGGTACAGTATGCCTGCCCGACGCCGCTGATCGCACTTTATGATGCCGATCAGGGGGCCATTGTGCCGGATATTGGCGAACTGCTGAATTACGATGCTGAAAATGTCCAGCATCGTTACAGACCTCAGGCGCAACCGCTGCAGCTGATTATTCCGCGGCTGCACCTGTATGTGGCGCAGTGATTATTTCAGGCTGCCGACCATCGATTCCGGGCGTACCCATGCATCAAACTCAGCCTCCGTCAGGTAACCCAATGCCAGAGCGGAGGCTTTCAGCGTCAGCCCCTCTTTATGCGCTTTTTTCGCAATCTCGGCGGCTTTGTCGTAGCCGATATGGGTATTCAGCGCGGTCACCAGCATCAACGACTCATTGAGCAACTGGCTGATGCGCTCGCGGTTTGGCTCAATCCCTGACGCACAGTGCTCGTTGAAACTCTCCATACCGTCCGCCAGCAGGCGTATGGACTGAAGCACGTTGTGAATCACCATCGGGCGATAGACGTTCAGCTCAAAGTTACCGGATGCGCCGCCCATGTTAACGGCAACGTCGTTACCCATTACCTGGCAGCAGAGCATGGTCATGGCTTCACACTGGGTTGGGTTTACTTTGCCCGGCATGATAGAGCTACCCGGCTCGTTTTCCGGAATGCTAATTTCACCGATACCGCAACGGGGACCCGAGGCCAGCCAGCGCACATCATTGGCGATTTTCATCAACGACGCTGCCAGACCCTTGAGGGCTCCGTGGGTATGAACCAGCGCATCACAGGTGGCCAGCGCTTCAAACTTATTCGGCGCCGTGATAAACGTCTGCCCGGTGATGGCCGCCAGCTCGTCGGCAACGCGCACCGCATATTCCGGATGGGTATTTAACCCCGTACCGACCGCCGTTCCGCCCAGCGCCAGCTCTGCAAGATGCGGCAGGCTGTACTCGATGTGCTTGAGGTTATGTTCTAGCATTGCCACCCAGCCGGAAATCTCCTGGCCGAGCGTCAGCGGCGTAGCATCCTGCAGGTGAGTACGTCCTATTTTGACGATATCGCTGAAAGCCTGCGCTTTCTCGCCAAGGGTGGTTTTAAGCACGTTGAGCTGCGGGATCAGCTGTTCACGAAGCGCAATCACCGCCGCCACGTGCATCGCCGTCGGGAAGACGTCGTTCGAACTTTGGCTTTTGTTTACGTCATCGTTCGGGTGAACCTTACGCTCCATACCGCGCACGCCGCCCAGCAGTTCGCTTGCCCGGTTCGCCAGCACTTCGTTCATATTCATGTTGCTCTGGGTGCCAGAACCGGTCTGCCAGATGGCGAGGGGGAATTCATCAGGATGCTTGCCGGCCAGCACTTCATCGGCAGCAGTGATAATCGCGGTGGCCTTTTCTGCCGCCAGCAGGCCTAAATCCTGATTCACTTTGGCTGCCGCACGTTTAGTGAGCGCCAGCGCCTGAATCAGCGAGACGGGCATTTTCTCGGTCGAAATACGGAAATGTTCCAGCGAACGCTGGGTTTGCGCGCCCCATAGCTTGTCAGCCGGGACATCGATCGCGCCCATAGAGTCTTTCTCACGGCGTACCGTAGTCATTACTTTCTCCTTGATAACACTGTCGGGATTGCTCACATGCTTCAGAGATAAGTATTGATTGCTTTACAGAAAAGATATGGCGCTTTGTGCGCTCTTTGATGTGCCGGGTGACGTGAACGCCACCCGGCTATAGTAGATTACTTCACACACGCCGAACATTGAGAGGACTGGATCTGCCTGAAGAAGTCGTTACCTTTGTCATCCACAAGGATAAACGCCGGGAAATCTTCCACTTCAATTTTCCAGATAGCTTCCATACCCAACTCCGGGTATTCAATGCACTCCAGGCTCTTGATGCTGCCCTGCGCGAGTACGGCAGCCGGACCGCCGATGCTGCCCAGGTAGAAGCCACCGTGTTTATGGCAGGCATCTGTCACCTGCTGGCTACGGTTTCCTTTTGCCAGCATGATCATGCTACCGCCGTTGGCCTGCAGCTGGTCAACATACGAGTCCATACGGCCTGCGGTGGTCGGGCCTAACGAGCCAGAGGCGTAGCCTTCTGGCGTTTTGGCCGGGCCTGCGTAGTAAATCGGGTGATCTTTGATGTACTGCGGCAGCCCTTCACCATTGTCCAGACGCTCTTTCAGTTTCGCGTGAGCGATGTCACGACCAACGATGATGGTTCCGTTAAGAGAGAGACGGGTCGACACCGGATACTGAGACAGCTGCGCCAGAATCTCTTTCATCGGACGGTTCAGGTCAACATGAACGGCTTCACCCTCGCCCGCTTTGCGCAACGCTTCAGGAATGTACTTCCCTGGGTTGTTTTCCAGTTTTTCGATCCAGACGCCTTCGCGGTTGATCTTCGCCTTGATGTTACGATCCGCAGAACAGGAGACCCCCATCCCGACCGGGCAGGAGGCGCCGTGGCGCGGCAGACGGATCACACGCACATCATGGGCAAAATATTTACCGCCGAACTGCGCGCCCAGGCCGAGGTTACGCGCTTCTTCCAGCAGTTCCTGTTCAAGCTGAACATCGCGGAACGCCTGGCCGTGCTCGTTCCCTTCGGTAGGCAGGCCGTCGTAGTATTTGGTCGACGCCAGCTTCACCGTTTTCAGGGTGCTCTCTGCTGACGTACCGCCAATCACAAAGGCAATATGGTACGGTGGGCAGGCAGCGGTGCCGAGCGTGCGCATTTTCTCAACCAGGTAATTCTTCAGCTTGCCCGGCGTGAGCAGCGCTTTGGTTTCCTGGTAGAGATAGGTTTTGTTCGCTGAACCGCCACCTTTGGCGATGCAGAGGAATTTGTATTCATCACCGTCCACGCTATACAGGTCAATCTGCGCAGGCAGGTTTGTGCCCGTGTTGACCTCTTTGTACATATCCAGCGCCGCGTTTTGCGAGTAGCGCAGGTTGTCTTCGGTGTAGGTGTTGTACACGCCGTGCGCCAGCGCCGCTTCGTCGCCGCCGCCGGTCCAGACGCGCTGGCCTTTTTTACCCACAATGATGGCCGTGCCGGTGTCCTGGCAGGTAGGTAAAATACCCTTCGCCGCGATATCCGAGTTACGCAGGAACTGCAGGGCGACGTATTTGTCGTTTTCGCTGGCCTGCGGGTCGCTCAGGATATCGGCCACCTGCTGCTGGTGCGCAGGGCGGAGCATAAACGAGGCGTCGTGGAAAGCCTGCTGCGCCAGTAACGTCAGCGCCTGCGGATCGACCTTGAGGATCTCCTGCCCTTCGAATTCAGAGACGGAGACGTGATCGCGGGTTAACAGGTAATATTCGGTTTGATCCTTACTGAGGGGGAAAGGATCCTGATAATGAAAGGGTTTGTTCGACATTGTTCTCTCACTTACTGCTTCAGTCTGATTATTTGGGCAGATGTTCCGCTGCCCGCTTAAAAGCGAGTCAGCTTATCCTACACAATTTTTTAACAAAAACTGAGACTAGTACGACTTTTTACATCCACAGGTTACTTCCATGTGGTTTATTGCTTTAATACCCGGAGTTAACTCCACCATTGAATCAGGGCTTGATAATGCAAAAACTCATTAACTCAGTGCAAAACTACGCCTGGGGAAGTAAAACTGCGTTAACGGATCTCTACGGTATCGCGAACCCAAACAACCTGCCAATGGCAGAGCTGTGGATGGGTGCGCACCCGAAGAGCAGCTCAAAAATTGAAGACGCAAGCGGCCAGGTTCGCTCTCTGCGCGACGTGATTGATGCCGACAAAGCTACCCTGCTGGGTGACAAGGTTGCCAGCCGTTTTGGTGAGCTGCCGTTCCTGTTTAAAGTGCTGTGCGCCGACCAGCCGCTCTCCATCCAGGTTCACCCGAATAAAAAAGCCTCTGAGATGGGCTTTGCGAAAGAGAACGCGGCCGGTATTCCGTTAGATGCGGCCGAGCGTAACTACAAAGATCCTAACCACAAGCCGGAGCTGGTCTTTGCGCTGACCCCCTTCCTGGCGATGAACGCGTTTCGCGAGTTCTCAGAAATTATCTCCCTGCTGCAGCCGGTGGCGGGTGCTAACAACGCGATCGCCCACTTTCTGGAAAACCCGAATGCAGCAGGCCTGAGCCAGCTTTTCGCCAGCCTGCTGAACATGCAGGGTGAAGAGAAATCTCACGCCCTGGCGGTGCTGAAAGCGGCGCTGGACAGCCAGCACGGTGAGCCGTGGGATACCATCCGCCTGATTTCTGAATTCTACCCGGACGACAGCGGCCTGTTCTCCCCTCTGCTGCTGAACGTGGTGAAGCTGAACCCGGGCGAGGCGATGTTCCTGTTTGCTGAAACCCCGCACGCCTACCTGCAGGGCGTGGCGCTGGAGGTGATGGCCAACTCAGACAACGTACTGCGTGCAGGCCTGACGCCGAAATACATTGATATCCCTGAGCTGGTTGCCAACGTGAAGTTTGAGGCGAAGCCTGCGGATCACCTGCTGACTCAGCCTGTTAAACAGGGTGCGGAGCTGGACTTCCCGATCCCGGTGGATGATTTTGCCTTCTCACTGCATGACCTGAGCCCGGCAGAAACCGCCATCGCGCAGGAGAGCGCAGCAATCCTGTTCTGCGTTGAGGGTGAAGCAACGCTGCATAAAGGTGGCGAGCGTCTGGTGCTCAAGCCAGGCGAATCGGCATTTGTAGCGGCAAACGAGTCGCCGGTGAGCGTGAGCGGTACCGGTCGTCTGGCGCGTGTTTTTAATAAGCTATAAGCACTTACTGAATTTTTTAACAACTCTTGCTAAGCTAGTTGAAGACTTTACATCACCGGGCGGTTTCTACCGCCTGGTTTCATTTTAGGGATAGTCGCAATGAAAAAATCGGTCGTAGCGGTAGGAGTGATTGTAGCGTTAGGCGTGGTCTGGACAGGTGCCTCCTGGTTTACCGGGAAACAGCTGGAAAGCCGTCTGGCTGAGATGGTGGCACAGGCTAACGGAGAGCTTAAGCGTGGCGCGCCGGAAGCAGGCGTGGAGCTTGCCTACCAGAACTATCAGCGTGGTGTCTTTACCAGCCATATGCAGGTGGTTGTCAAGCCTGTTGCCGGTAATGAAAATGGCTGGCTGAAACCGGGCCAAAGCGTGGTGCTGGATGAAGTGGTCAGCCACGGTCCGTTCCCGCTGGCACAGTTAACGTCTTTTAACCTGATCCCGTCGATGGCGTCCGTTCATACTGTACTGGTGAATAACGACTTAACCAAACCGCTGTTTGATCTGGCAAAGAATGAGTCACCTTTTGAGGTTAACACCCGCATCAGCTACGCCGGCGACACACGTTCCAGTATCGATCTGAAAGCACTGAACTACGAGAAAGATAACGAGAAAGTGACCTTTAGCGGGGGGAATTTCAAGGTTGATGCTGACCGCGATGGAAATGTCTTCTCCCTGACCGGTGAAGCAGAGAGCGGCCTGATCAATGCCGTCAATGAATACGGTCAAAAGGTTCAGCTGACGTTCAATAACCTGAAAGCCGACGGCGACAGCAAGATGACCGATTTTAAAGAGCGTATCGGTAATCAGAAACTCTCTTTTGACAAGATTGCTATCGCGGTTGAAGGGAAAGAGATGGCCGTGCTGGAAGGCATGGAGGTGGACGGCAAATCCGACGTGTCTAAAGACGGTAAGAGCATCAATACCCAACTGGATTACGCCCTGAAGAGCCTGAAAGTGCAGAACCAGGATCTCGGGACCGGCAAACTGTCGCTGAAGATTGGCAATATCGACGGTCAGGCGTGGCATGAATTTAGCCAGAAATACAGCAAAGAGAGCCAGGCACTGCTGAGCAATGCCGCGCTGCAGCAGAATCCGGAAGTTTACCAGCAGCAGGCCATGGCGGTGCTGATGAACAACCTGCCAATCCTGCTGAAAGGCGAGCCAGTTATCACCGTGGCCCCGCTGAGCTGGAAAAACAGCAAAGGCGAAACCAACTTTAACCTGTCCCTGTTCCTGAAAGACCCGGCAACCGCAACGGGTGAACCTCAGACGCTGGCGCAGGAAGTGGATCGCAGCGTGAAGTCACTCGACAGCAAGCTGACCATCCCTGTGGATATGGCAACCGAGTTTATGACCCAGATTGCGAAGCTTGAAGGGTATGGCGATGAAGATGCCGGCAAGCTGGCGAGCCAGCAGGTGAAAGGCCTGGCGGCAATGGGCCAGATGTTCCGCATCACGAAGATGGAAGACAACACCATTTCCACCAGCCTGCAGTATGCCAACGGTCAGGTCACGCTGAACGGCGATAAAATGCCGCTGGAAGATTTTGTCGGGATGTTTGGTATGCCTGCCCTGGGGATGCCGGAACCGGCTGAACCTGCAGCGCCGGCCGTGCCTGAAGCACCTGCTGCACCACAGCAGTAATCATCAAAACCCCTCTCTGATGAGGGGTTTTTTATTACCGGTTGCAGGTACTCAGCCTGGTGCCACGAATACTATTTCACCGTCACTAACCGTGCCGACACAATCTGGTGCCCGGCCTGCACGTCTGCTTTTTCGATGCGCTGCATAATCCTGTCCGCCAGCGTGTAACCCATCTCCCGGGCAGGTGTGGTGGCCCAGACAATGGGCAGATCGTCCAGCGCGTTTTCACCAACATCTGCAAATGCCCCTAACGCCACCTGGTGGCCGAAGAAGGTTTCAACCCCACCCTCGCCGCTCTGACGCCCGGCGCGGATCAGGCCAAACCAGGCCCCCATCGCAATCACCTCGTTATAGCAAATCACGGCGCTTATCGTCGGGCTACTCCGTAATAACGCGTTTATCGCTTCCGCGGCTTTCTTCTGGCTGGATTCGCATTCCACCACCCATTCGCTGTGGAACGGGAGGCCGTATTTAATCAGCGTCGCGCAGTAACCGCCTACCCGCTCGGCTCGCGTCAGGGACGAGCTTTTTCCGCCAAGCCAGGCAATGCGCTGATGCCCCCGATGAATAAGATGCTCCGTCAACATTTGTGCGGCCTGCATGTTGTCCGGTCGCAGGGTATCGGCTTCGTCCAGATAACTGGCGCGCGAGGCAAACACCAGCGGCACGCCTTTTTCGGCGGCGCGCTCGCACAAGTCATTACTCACACCCGACGCGCCGGCGACGATCACCCCGTCGACGCCCTGCGTAAGCAGCATATCCAGACGGGAAAGGAGCTGATCGGCCTCGCGACCGCCGTGAAGCAAAAAGACCATCCGTCCCTGCGCTTCAAGCGCTTCGGTCAGGCCAGCGGTCAGTTCGGCATAAAAGGGAGAGGTCAGGTCACGCACAATCAAACCGATCACACCGCTTTGGCCGCCGCGCAGCGCTGATGCCTGGCGGTTACGTACAAAGCCCAGTTGCTCAACCGCCTCGTTAACCCGTTGCCCGGTCGCGGGAGAAATGCGTCCTTTCCCGCTGAGCACCAGTGAAACGGTGCTGACGGAAACCCCCGCCGCCAGCGCGACATCGTTGATGGTGATTTTTTTCGCTACAGCCATGTGTCGGCGTGACTCCCTGAAATGAGATCGGTAAAACGTTTTATCAATATGTAATCTTTATACTACCAGTCAAAGCCTGAGAATGTGATTCAGAGCGCACTAAACTTTGATAAAACGTTTTATCTTCTCGCAGCATTGAAGCAGATAAACTGATTTTAACAATAAAGGAGTCGTTTTATGACGGCGAAAGCAGCACAAAAAATATCGCTGTGGGAATTTTTCCAGCAACTGGGTAAAACCTTTATGCTGCCCGTGGCACTCCTCTCGTTCTGCGGGATCATGCTCGGGATCGGCAGTTCATTGAGCAGTAAGGACGTCATCACGCTGATCCCGTTCCTCGGGACACCTGTGCTGCAGGCGATCTTTATCTGGATGAGTAAAGTCGGCTCCTTCGCCTTCAGCTTCCTGCCGGTGATGTTCTGTATTGCTATCCCGCTGGGTCTGGCACGCGAGAACAAAGGCGTGGCCGCCTTTGCCGGGTTTGTCGGTTATGCAGTAATGAACCTTGCGGTGAACTTCTGGCTGACGGCTAAAGGCATTCTGCCCACCACCGATGCCGCCGTGCTTAAAGCGAACAACATTCAGAGCGTTATCGGGATTCAGTCCATTGATACCGGGATCCTCGGCGCGGTGATCGCCGGGGTGATTATCTGGATGCTGCACGAGCGCTTCCACAATATCCGCCTGCCTGATGCGCTGGCGTTCTTCGGGGGCACCCGCTTTGTACCCATTGTAACCCTTGTGGTCATGGGTCTGTTTGGCCTTATTATTCCGCTGATCTGGCCAGTCTTTGCGCTGGGGATTAATGGGATTGGCCGCATCATCAACGGTGCGGGCGATTTTGGTCCGATGATCTTCGGAACCGGCGAACGTCTGCTGCTGCCGTTTGGTCTGCAACATATTCTGGTGGCGCTGATCCGCTTTACCGAAGCGGGCGGCACAATGGAGGTATGCGGACACGATGTGAGCGGTGCGCTGACCATCTTCCAGGCACAGCTGAGCTGCCCGACCACGCACGGCTTCTCTGAAAGTGCGACCCGCTTCCTGTCACAGGGTAAAATGCCGGCCTTCCTCGGCGGCTTGCCGGGTGCGGCGCTGGCCATGTATCACTGTGCTCGTCCGGAAAACCGCCATAAAATTAAAGGGCTGCTGATTTCCGGGGTCATCGCCTGTGTCGTGGGCGGTACAACGGAGCCAATCGAATTCCTGTTCCTGTTTGTCGCGCCAGTGCTGTATCTCATCCACGCGGTACTGACCGGTCTGGGCTTCACCGTGATGGCGGTGCTGGGCGTCACCATCGGGAATACCGACGGCAACGTCATCGACTTTGTGGTGTTCGGGATCCTGCACGGGTTGTCGACCAAGTGGTACCTGGTACCGGTGGTCGCCGCTATCTGGTTCGCGGTGTACTACGGCATTTTCCGCTTCGCCATCACCCGCTTTAACCTCAAAACGCCTGGACGGGATACCGATACCGCCAGCAGCGTTGAGCAGGCTGTTGCAGGTACCGTGGGTAAGTCCGGCTATAACACCCCTGCTATTCTGGCGGCGCTGGGCGGTGCGGATAACATTACCTCTCTGGATAACTGCATCACCCGACTGCGCCTGTCGGTGGCGGACATGTCGAAAGTGGACACCAACGCCCTGAAAGCCAACCGGGCCATCGGCGTGGTACAGTTAAATCAACATAATTTGCAGGTGGTTATCGGCCCGCAGGTCCAGTCAGTGAAAGATGAGCTGGCAACCCTGATGCGTACAGTGGAAGCCTGATGCCTCACCCCCTCGCGCTGAGGGGGTTTTTCTTTAAGGACTTGAGACATGTTCGATTTTTCAACCATCGTGGATCGACACGGCACCTGGTGCACGCAGTGGGACTATGTCGCCGACCGCTTTGGCGCGGCCGATCTGCTGCCCTTCACCATCTCCGATATGGATTTCGCGACCGCGCCCTGCATCACCGAAGCGCTGCACCAGCGTATTCATCACGGGGTGTTTGGCTACAGCCGCTGGAAAAATGAAGAGTTTCTCGCCGCTGTGGCGCACTGGTTCCGGCAGCGCTTTAACAGCCACATTGATACCGAATCGCTCGTGTACGGGCCTTCCGTTATTTATATGGTGTCCGAACTGATTCGCCTCTGGTCAACTCCCGGCGACGGCGTGGTGGTCCATACCCCCGCTTACGATGCGTTCTATAAGGCCATCGAGGGGAATGCCCGCCAGGTGGTCGGCGTGGCGATGGAAAAACATGCCACGGGCTGGCAGGGAAATAGGGCCGCACTTGAGGCGGCGCTGGCAAAACCGGAAAACAAAATTTTGCTGCTGTGCAGCCCGCAAAACCCCACGGGTAAAGTCTGGACGCGTGAAGAGCTGAGTCACATGGCAGAACTGTGCGCCCGTTATGACGTGGCGGTGATCAGCGATGAAATTCATATGGACATGGTGTGGGGAGGCCGTCGCCATACGCCGTGGAATGAAGTGGCACGCGGTAAATGGGCACTTCTGAGCTCTGGTTCAAAAAGTTTTAACATACCGGCGCTCACCGGTGCCTGGGGGCTGATTGGCGATGAAGAGAGCCATAACGGTTACCTCAGCGCATTAAAAGGTCGTGACGGGCTCTCTTCCCCTTCCGTACTGGCGCTGACGGCCCACATTGCTGCCTATCAGCAGGGAGAGCCATGGCTGGATGCATTGCGGGCGTATCTGGAGGAAAATCTGGCGTACATTGCACGCGAATTACACCACACGTTTCCGACGCTCAACTGGCAGCCACCGGAAGCCACGTATCTGGCCTGGATCGATTTACGCCCACTCAACCTTGACGATAAAATGCTACAAAAAGTCCTGATTGAGCAGCAAAAGGTCGCCATCATGCCGGGATACACCTACGGCGAAGAGGGTAGCGGTTTTGTCCGTCTGAACGCGGGATGCCCGCGTAGCAAGCTTGAGCAAGGGGTTCAGCGGCTGATCGCCGGCATAACGACGCTCCTGTAATCAGATTGCGCAACGGAATATTCCCTTGCGCAAATAGCTTTTTACCTCGTTTTGTTTTTATAATATGACGCACTTTAACCAGAAAAGAGTGCGACCATGATTGATACACGCCTGCCACTAACTGATATTCACCGCCATCTTGACGGTAACATTCGTGCCCAAACCATCCTCGATCTTGGCCGCCAGTACAATCTCACGCTCCCTGCACAAACGATTGAGACCCTAATCCCCCACGTTCAGGTCACCTCAAATGAACCGGATCTGGTCAGTTTCCTGAGCAAACTCGACTGGGGCGTGAAGATGCTGGCCTCGCTGGATGCCTGCCGCCGTGTTGCTTTCGAAAATATTGAAGATGCCGCCCGTAATGGCCTGCACTACGTTGAACTGCGCTTTTCGCCAGGCTATATGGCGATGACCCACAACCTGCCCGTTGCAGGCGTGGTTGAAGCGGTAATTGACGGCGTGCGCGAAGGGTGTAAAACCTTCGACGTTCAGGCTCGCCTGATTGGCATTATGAGCCGTACCTTCGGTGAAGCGGCCTGCCTGCAGGAGCTGGAAGGGTTACTGGCACATCGTGATGCGATCGCTGCCGTTGACCTGGCGGGGGATGAACTCGGCTTCCCGGGCAGTTTGTTCCTTTCTCATTTCAACCGCGCGCGTGACGCCGGCTGGCACATTACCGTGCATGCCGGTGAAGCGGCAGGCCCTGAAAGCATCTGGCAGGCCATCCGTGAGCTGGGTGCAGAGCGTATCGGTCATGGTGTCAAAGCCGTTGAAGATCGCGCCCTGATGGATTTCCTTGCCGAGCAGCGTATTGGTATTGAATCGTGTCTGACGTCCAATATTCAGACCAGCACAGTGGCATCACTGGCGCATCACCCGCTGAAAACCTTCCTGGAGCACGGTGTTCTGGCCTCACTGAACACGGACGATCCGGCAGTACAGGGCGTGGATATTATTCATGAGTACACCGTCGCCGCACCGCAGGCTGGCCTGAGTCAGGATCAGATCCGCCAGGCGCAGATTAACGGCCTGGACATCGCCTTCCTGACGCCAGCAGAGAAACAGGCGCTGCGGGATAAGGTCGCCCGCGGCTAAGCCCGTTGCCGGGTGGGGTCGTCCCCTTACCCGGCTTTGCCAGAATCACGCCAGACAGAGCGTTGCGCGGTGTTTGGCTGATTCAATCCCCAGTTCAATCAATTCCATAATCTGAATCGCCTGGCTGGCCGGAACCGGGTTATCCCCCGTCCCGTTTAGCGCATCACGGACAGCGGCATAATACGCCGGATAGTTACCCGGGATCGTCAATAACGTTTCTTCAACCCTCTCCTCGCCTTCCACCCGCGTCACAACCCCGTCCCGCATGTCATAGCCCCAGTCTTCCTGCGGCAAACGCTCGCCGTTTTTCAGGCGTTCTTCCTGAGGATCGAGACCAAACTTCACATAGCTCCCGCGCGTACCGTGAAGGATATAACGCGCTGATTCGGCGGCTGCCACCATTGTCCCGTGCAGTACAATACGCCGCTGCGGGTAACTCAAGATGGCATGAAAGTAGTCGGTGGTTTGCGCTCCGGGTCTGAGCTGGGCCAGATCGACCGTCATGCTGACCGGCAGGCCAAACAAATTTACGGCCTGATCGAGAAGATGCGGCGCTAAATCGTACCAGATGCCGCTGCCCGGCCCGGCTTGCTCACGCCAGCGGTTTCGGACCTGAGGGCGGAACCGGTCAAAGTGCGATTCAAAAAAGAGGATTTCGCCCAGCGTACCTTCATTAAGGAGCGCTTTTACCGTCAGGAAATCACTGTCCCAGCGGCGGTTATGAAATACCGAAAGCACTCTGCCAAAACTTTTTGCCAGCGCATCCAGTTCGCGTGCCTGTGACAACGTCACCGTGAAGGGTTTATCAACAATAACGTGCTTACCGGCTTCCAGTGCGGCCTTTGCCAGCGGAAAATGCGTGTCATTGGGGGTGGGAATGACGATCAGATCAATATTAGGGTCGTTAAAAAGATGCTTAGGTTCAGAAACAACCGGCACGGAGGGCCAGTCGGCATGCACTTTCGTGGCATCGCTACTGGAAACTGCCGCCAGCGCCATGCCCGGCGTCCCGGCAATCAGAGGCGCATGAAAAGTCTTGCTCGCGTACCCGTAACCAATAAGCCCGACGCGGATGCTATCACTCATAATGTTGCCCTCTTTTATGACTATCTTATTTCACACTGGCTACTCTGACGTTCTTACAGATTAATCATGTGCCATATGACGTAAAATAGCAGGCTATGCCAGTTGTTTTTGTTACATAGATTTAACGTTCTGATTTTGTTTAGGGGAACCGTTCCCAAAGCACTTGCCGCGGGGGAAACGGCGCTGTAACATTTGCAACCTGTATTTATGGATAAATTACACGTACCAGTCATGACGTCAATTATTAATCGAATCATTGAATTAGCGGCATGGATTGTCCTTGGGGTATCGGTCATTTTGCTTGGCGTTGCCAGCCATATCGATAACTACCAGCCGCCGGAGCCTGTCACCGTCGCCCAACCTAAGTAACCGGTTACCGCAATAAAGAGTGACATAATATGTCAGTTACTTATTGCCAGCCCTGGTGAACACGGTTAACCTTCTCTTCCAGGCATCGTCTGATGCCTGTACTTTCAGCAAAGAAAACTCCTAATTTAGTCGCGTTATCTGAGTGGGCTGTTTACGTCTTTATTAATCCGTTTATTATTCGGACGAATTACCTTAACTGGTATTACTCACTTTTATATGGAAACTTATTAATATGACAGTTCAGGACTATTTATTAAAATTTCGCAAGATCAATTCGCTTGAGAGCCTGGAAAAACTGTTTGACCATCTGAACTACACGCTGTCGGATAATCAGGAAATCATCAATATGTATCGCGCCGCTGACCACCGCCGTGCGGAGCTGGTCTCCGGTGGCCGTTTGTTCAACGTCGGTGAAGTGCCTAAGTCTGTATGGCGCTACGTTTTATAAGAAAGTAGCCATCCGCGCGAAATGTTATATACTCTCCGCCCTGCAAACTGGCTGTACAACATTTCGCGCAGATTATGGGAGAGTTCATGACCGCAACGCCTGGAGAACGAATTGGAGGCTGGTTAATCGCCCCACTGGCATGGCTGCTGGTTGCCTTATTAAGCGCATCACTTGCGCTGCTGCTTTATACCACCGCACTGATTACACCTCATGCAATCCAGACCCTGATGTCGCAAAGTGTGCTTAATATTACGATGTGGTTTGTGTCGTTCGTTTTTGCGATCGGGATGTGGTACTACACGCTATGGCTGACCATTGCCTTCTTTAAGCGCCGTAAGGGTGTCCCTAAACACTACATTATCTGGCTGCTGATTTCGGTCCTGCTGGCGGTGAAAGCCTTTGCTTTTTCGCCAGTTTCTGATGCCCTGGCCGTTCGCCAGCTGCTTTTTCCGTTACTGGCTGCGGCGCTGCTGGTGCCCTATTTCAAGCGTTCGACGCGGGTGAAGAACACCTTTGTGAACCCGTAATAACCTTACAGATAACCTGTTGTCGCCTGCGGTGGTTTGTCCGATAATAGGCGGCTTTTTTATTTCAGGCTAAATAATGACCGATTACTTACTGCTCTTTGTCGGCACTGTGCTGGTTAACAACTTCGTCCTGGTGAAGTTCCTTGGCCTGTGTCCATTTATGGGGGTTTCCAAAAAGCTGGAAACTGCAATGGGCATGGGGCTGGCAACCACCTTCGTGATGACGATGGCGTCTATCTGCGCGTGGTTGATTGATAACTGGATCCTCATCCCGCTGGATTTAATCTATCTGCGTACGCTGTCCTTTATTCTGGTCATCGCGGTGGTAGTGCAATTCACAGAAATGGTGGTACGTAAAACCAGCCCGGCTCTCTATCGCCTGCTGGGTATCTTCCTGCCGCTGATTACCACCAACTGTGCAGTACTTGGCGTGGCGCTGCTGAACATCAACCTTGGGCATAATTTCATGCAATCGGCGCTGTACGGTTTTTCTGCCGCCGTCGGTTTCTCTCTGGTGATGGTGCTGTTCGCCTCGATTCGCGAGCGTCTGGCAGCAGCGGATATCCCTGCGCCATTCCGCGGTAACGCGATCGCCCTGGTGACAGCAGGTTTAATGTCTCTGGCCTTTATGGGCTTTAGTGGTCTGGTGAAGTTGTAATGAGTACTATCTGGATAGCCATCGCCTCTATCAGCGTGCTGGGGTTGGTGTTTGGCCTTATTCTGGGTTACGCCTCCCGCCGTTTCGCGGTAGAGGACGATCCTGTTGTAGAAAAAATCGATGAGCTTCTGCCGCAAAGCCAGTGCGGGCAGTGTGGCTATCCTGGCTGCCGCCCCTATGCCGAAGCGGTAGGCGTGCAGGGTGAAAAAATTAACCGCTGCGCACCCGGCGGTGAAGCGGTAATGCTGAAAATAGCCGCCCTGCTTAACGTTGACCCGCAACCTGTTGACGGCGATGAAGATGTGCAGGAGCCGGTTCGCGCCCTCGCCGTGATTGACGAAGCGAACTGCATCGGCTGCACAAAATGCATTCAGGCATGCCCTGTCGACGCCATCGTTGGCGCAACCCGTGCCATGCACACCGTCGTGGCGGATCTGTGCACCGGCTGTAACCTCTGCGTGGCACCCTGCCCGACGCAATGTATCGCGTTGCGCCCGGTTGAACCGACTACCGAAAGCTGGAAGTGGGATCTTCAAACCATTCCGGTTCGCATCATTCCTGTGGAACAACATGCTTAAGTTATTTTCTGCTTTCAGAAAAGAGAAGATTTGGGACTTTGACGGTGGTATCCATCCACCTGAAATGAAAACCCAGTCCAACGGCACGCCGCTGCGCCAAATTCCGCTGGCGTCCCGTTACGTCATGCCACTGAAACAGCATATCGGTGCTGAGGGTGAACTGTGCGTGAAAGAAGGGGATACCGTCCTTCGCGGCCAGCCGTTAACATTCGGTCGCGGACGTATGCTGCCGGTCCACGCTCCGACGTCCGGTACAGTGGTGGCGATCGCCCCCCATACCGTTGCACACCCCTCTGCGCTCTCCGAGCTGAGCGTCATTATTGAAGCCGACGGAGAAGACCGCTGGATCGACCGTGACGGCTGGAGCGACTACCGCAACCGGAGCCGCGAAGCGCTTATCGAGCGTATTCATCAATTCGGCGTTGCCGGCCTGGGCGGCGCAGGGTTCCCTACCGGCGTCAAACTGCACGGCGGCGGCGATAAAATTCAGACTCTGATCATCAATGCAGCAGAATGTGAACCCTACATCACCGCCGACGATCGTCTGATGCAGGACTGCGCCGCGCAGGTCGTGGAAGGGATCCGCATTCTTGCCCATATTCTGCAGCCACGCGAAGTGCTGATTGGCATTGAAGATAACAAGCCACAGGCTATTTCGATGCTGCGCGCCGTCCTCAACGGCAGCCACGATATCGGCCTGCGCGTTATCCCAACCAAGTACCCCTCTGGCGGCGCCAAACAGCTGACGCAAATTCTGACCGGCAAGCAGGTTCCGCATGGCGGACGCTCTTCGGACATCGGGGTGCTGATGCAAAACGTCGGGACAGCCTACGCCGTGAAACGTGCGGTGGTGGACGGTGAACCGCTGACCGAGCGCGTGGTTACGCTGACCGGTGAATCTGTCGCACGTCCGGGCAACGTCTGGGCGCGTCTGGGTACGCCGGTTCGTCATCTGCTGGAACAGGCTGATTTTTGCCCGGGCAGCGACCAGATGGTGATCATGGGTGGCCCGCTGATGGGCTTTACCCTGCCGTGGCTCGATGTCCCGGTAGTAAAAATCACAAACTGCCTGCTTGCCCCCTCCCCGACCGAAATGGGTGAAGAGCAGGAGGAGAAAGGCTGTATCCGCTGCAGCGCCTGTGCCGATGCCTGTCCGGCGGATTTACTTCCGCAACAGTTGTACTGGTACAGCAAAGGTCAGCTGCACGATAAAGCGCAGGCCCATAACCTGGCCGACTGCATCGAATGCGGTGCCTGCGCCTGGGTCTGCCCAAGTAACATTCCTCTGGTGCAGTACTTCCGCCAGGAGAAGGCTGAGATTTATGCCATCTCCATGGAAGAGAAACGCGCAGCCGAAGCGAAAGCACGTTTTGAAGCGCGTCAGGCGCGTCTGGAGCGTGAAAAACTGGCCCGTCAGGCGCGTCACAAACAGGCAGCAGTTCAGCCCGGCGAAAAAGACCAGGATGCGATTAATGCCGCACTGGCACGCGTGCGGGAGAAAAAAGCGACGGCAGCCCAGACCGTGGTGATCCCGGCCGGTGAAAAACCGGATAACAGCGAAGCGATTGCCGCCCGCGAAGCGCGTAAAGCGGCTGCGCGCGCCCGTCAGGCAGAAAAAGCACAGTCAGCCTCCTCTGACGCTGAGATCGATCCGCGTAAAGCCGCCGTTGAAGCCGCCATTGCCCGCGCCAAAGCCCGTAAGGCCGGCGAGCAAAACGAGGTAGTTGAACAAGACGCGGAGGCCGTAGATCCCCGTAAAGCGGCTGTTGAAGCGGCGATCGCTCGCGCCAAAGCGCGTAAGGCCGGCGAACAAAACGTGGTGGTTGAGCAAGAAGTGGAGGCCGTAGATCCCCGTAAAGCGGCTGTTGAAGCGGCGATCGCGCGCGCTAAAGCGCGCAAAGCAGCGGCGCAGACTGAAACCGCTACGCCTGAAGCCCCCGTCGACCCGCGTAAAGCGGCTGTCGAAGCCGCCATTGCCCGTGCCAAAGCGCGTAAAGCGGCGGCGCAGCCTGAAGCCGCTGCGCCTGAAGCACCTGTCGACCCGCGTAAGGCGGCTGTCGAAGCCGCCATTGCCCGCGCCAAGGCCCGCAAAGCAGCACAGCAGGAAGAACAGCAACCGGCCGCAAACGACGACCCACGTAAAGCCGCAGTCGCCGCCGCCATTGCGCGCGTTCAGGCGAAGAAAGCCGCACAGCAAGCAGTTAACGAGGATTAAATGGTTTTCAGAATCGCAAGTTCCCCTTACACCCATAATCAGCGCCAGACATCACGCATCATGATTCTGGTGTGCCTGGCGGCGCTGCCGGGCATTGCCGTACAGTGCTGGTTTTTCGGCTGGGGAACGCTGTTCCAGATAGTGCTGGGCTGTGCCAGCGCCTTAGGGGCAGAAGCCCTGGTGCTTAAACTGCGTAAGCTGGCGGTTTCCCGCATCCTTGCCGATAACTCAGCACTGCTGACTGGCCTGTTGCTGGCAATCAGTATTCCGCCGTTTGCCCCGTGGTGGATGGTGGTGCTCGGTACGGTGTTTGCAGTCATTATTGCCAAACAACTTTATGGTGGGCTGGGCCATAACCCGTTCAACCCGGCGATGATTGGCTACGTCGTACTGCTGATCTCCTTCCCGGTTCAGATGACCAGCTGGTTGCCGCCGCATGACATTGCCGCGACGGTACCCGGCTTTATGGATGCCCTGCACGTTATCTTTACCGGCCATACCGCGCTCGGTGCGGATATGAACGCGCTGCGTATGGGCGTGGATGGCATCAGCCAGGCCACACCACTCGATACGTTTAAAACCTCCCTGCATGCCGGGCACTCCGTCGATCAGATTATGAAATCTGCTATCTTCAGCGGCATGCTGGCGGGCGCGGGCTGGCAGTGGGTGAACCTTGCTTATTTGCTGGGCGGGCTGTTCCTGCTGCAGCAGAAAGCGATCCGCTGGCATATTCCGGTCAGCTTCCTCGTGACGCTGGCGGTCTGCGCCACACTGGGATGGGTGTTCTCGCCAGAATCGCTCGCCAGCCCACAGATGCATCTGCTCTCGGGTGCAACCATGCTGGGTGCGTTCTTTATCCTGACCGATCCGGTAACGGCATCTACCACGAACCGTGGTCGCCTGATCTTCGGTGCGCTGGCTGGCTTGCTGGTGTGGCTCATCCGCAGCTTTGGCGGTTACCCGGACGGTGTGGCATTCGCGGTTCTGCTTGCAAACATCACCGTTCCGCTCATCGACTACTACACGCGTCCGCGCGTGTACGGCCACCGTTAAGGGTTTCGCGATGCTGAAAACAATGCAAAAACACGGTGTCACGCTGGCCATTTTCGCCGCGGTCCTCACCGGACTGACGGCCCTGGTGAACAACCTGACCAAATCGACCATCGACGAACAGGCGGTGAAGCAGCAAAAAGCCCTGTTCGATCAGGTGATCCCCCCTGATTTCTACGATAATGACCTGCAGAAAAGTTGCTTCGTGGTCCAGGCACCTCAGTTAGGCAAAGGCCCGCACCGCGTCTTTATTGCCCGTAAGGGGGATAATGCGGTAGGCGCGGTGATGGAAGCGACGGCGCCCGATGGCTACTCCGGGGCGATTCAACTGCTGGTCGGCAGCGATTTCTCCGGTACCGTGTTGGGTACGCGCGTGACGGAACATCATGAGACGCCAGGCCTGGGGGATAAAATTGAAACCCGTCTGAGCGACTGGATTTTGCATTTTGCCGGAAAAGTGATCCACGGCGAAGCGGATCCTGCGTTTGCTGTGAAAAAGGATGGCGGCGAGTTTGACCAGTTCACGGGGGCAACCATTACCCCACGGGCCGTGGTCAATGCCGTTAAACGAGCCGGGCTGTATGCGGAAACGCTGCCCGCGCAGATGAACAATCTTCCGGCCTGTGAGGAGTAATCATGAGCCAGGTTAAAGAGGTTATCGTCCAGGGATTGTGGAAGAACAACTCCGCGCTGGTACAGCTGCTGGGGATGTGCCCGCTGCTGGCGGTGACATCCACCGCCACCAACGCGCTGGGTCTGGGGCTGGCAACCACGCTGGTTCTCACCCTGACCAATCTGTCCATCTCTGCCCTGCGCCGCTGGACGCCATCGGAAATCCGTATTCCGATTTACGTCATGATCATCGCGTCGGTGGTGAGTATCGTCCAGATGCTGATTAACGCTTATGCGTTCGGTCTGTATCAGTCGCTCGGGATCTTTATTCCCCTCATCGTAACCAACTGTATTGTGGTCGGGCGCGCGGAAGCTTTTGCCGTGAAAAACAGCCCGGCGATGTCGGCTCTGGATGGTTTCTCTATTGGTATGGGGGCAACCGGTGCCATGTTCGTGCTCGGCTCAATGCGTGAGATCCTGGGTAACGGAACGCTGTTTGATGGCGCAGATGCGCTGCTCGGCGGCTGGGCTAAAGCGCTGCGCATCGAAGTCTTCCACACCGATACGCCGTTCCTGCTGGCCATGCTGCCGCCAGGCGCGTTTATTGGCCTCGGCATGATGCTGGCGATAAAATACCTGATAGATGAAAAACGTAAGCGCCGCGCGGCTGAGCGCAGCGTACAGGAAGGGATACCCGAGAAGGCCTCATGAATAAAGAAAAGCGCATTGCGATCCTGACCCGTCTGCGGGATGAGAACCCACACCCGACGACGGAGCTGAATTTTAACTCCCCGTTCGAGCTATTGATCGCCGTGCTGCTCTCTGCGCAGGCTACCGACGTGAGCGTTAATAAGGCGACCGCCCTGCTTTATCCGGTCGCCAACACGCCAAAGGCGATGCTGGAGCTGGGCGTGGACGGGGTGAAGTCCTATATCAAAACCATCGGTCTGTTTAACAGCAAGGCTGAGAACGTGATCAAAACCTGCCGGATCCTGCTGGAACAGCACGGGGGTGAAGTGCCGGAAGATCGCGCCGCGCTGGAAGCATTACCCGGCGTGGGACGTAAGACTGCGAATGTGGTACTTAACACCGCGTTTGGCTGGCCGACTATCGCCGTTGATACCCATATTTTCCGCGTCTCTAACCGCACGAACTTCGCACCGGGCAAGAATGTCGAGCAGGTTGAAGAGAAACTGCTAAAAGTGGTTCCCGCCGAATTTAAGGTGGATTGCCATCACTGGCTCATTCTCCATGGCCGTTATACCTGTATTGCCCGTAAGCCTCGCTGTGGCTCCTGTATTATCGAAGATCTCTGCGAGTACAAAGAGAAAGTGTATCCCTGATATCTTCCGCTTTTCGTTTTCTGACGCAACGCCAATTCCTTACCAAGAGAGGGTCTACCAGAAGACCTTCTTTTGACCATAATTTATCCGCCTTCCTTACCGCTTCCCTTATCACTTGTTCGAGCCTTTAACGCTCAAACAGGTTAATACTTTTTTCATAGCCGAAAATTTCTATACATATGTGATCAAGATCACCCTGATAACTTCGTGTTGAATTTTTGTTGTTAAAAGCGGCGTAAACCCTTTGCCAGACAAGATCAAACTCATCACGAGCAACACATAAGACCAGCTATTTTTCAGAATATGGGCTATATCACTGCAATAAACCTCAAATAGCAGAACATATCGCCATTGAGGGCAAATTATGGGTGAATGCCAGTCAAAAAAACTCCCTTTACAGATCGTATGAAATTTAACGCTGAATAACATTTGTATGAACCGCCGATTATAGCGGCCCAGTTATATGTAACAGATTATTACAAACGTATTGCCAGACGGTGCAGGATAGTGAACATTACCCGCCGTTTCTCCTCCCAATATAACTATAAGGCGGATGGACTACGGCCATCACGCGATGAACACCCCCGTTAATATGGGATGTAAAAAAAGAGGTATATGTGTCGACTGCAAACAATAAACCAACAGATGAAAGCGTAAGTCTTAACGCTTTTAAACAACCTAAAGCGTTCTATCTCATCTTCTCTATCGAGTTATGGGAGCGTTTTGGTTATTACGGCCTGCAAGGGATCATGGCGGTTTACCTGGTAAAACAGCTGGGTATGTCCGAAGCAGATTCCATTACGCTGTTCTCCTCTTTCAGTGCCCTGGTGTACGGTCTGGTCGCTATCGGCGGCTGGCTGGGCGATAAAGTCCTCGGGACTAAACGTGTCATTATGCTGGGTGCGATTGTCCTGGCCGTTGGCTATGCGCTGGTTGCATGGTCTGGTCACGATGCCGCTGTGGTGTATATGGGTATGGCGACTATCGCCGTCGGTAACGGTCTGTTCAAAGCGAACCCGTCTTCCCTGCTCTCTACCTGTTACAACAAAGATGACCCGCGTCTGGACGGTGCATTCACCATGTACTACATGTCCGTGAACATCGGCTCCTTCTTCTCCATGCTGGCAACCCCGTGGCTGGCCGCTAAATTCGGCTGGAGCGTTGCGTTCTCCCTGTCCGTTGTCGGTATGCTGATCACCGTGGTTAACTTTGCCTTCTGCAAACGCTGGGTGAAAGACTACGGCTCCAAACCAGACTTCGAACCGGTTCACATTGGCAAACTGCTGGCGACCATTGTCGGCGTGGTGATCCTCGCGGCAATCGCGACCTGGCTGCTGCATAACCAGGGCATCGCGCGTGCCGTTCTGGGTGTGGTTGCGCTGGGTATCGTGATCATCTTCGCGAAAGAAGCCTTCGCCATGCAGGGTGCCGCTCGTCGTAAGATGATTGTGGCCTTCATCCTGATGCTGGAAGCGATTATCTTCTTCGTTCTGTACAGCCAGATGCCAACGTCTCTGAACTTCTTCGCTATCCGTAACGTTGAGCACTCAATCCTGGGTATCGCGTTCGAGCCGGAACAGTATCAGGCCCTGAACCCGTTCTGGATCATGATTGGTAGCCCGATTCTGGCTGCTATCTATAACAAGATGGGCGACCGTCTGCCGATGCCGCACAAATTTGCTATCGGTATGCTGCTGTGTTCTGGCGCATTCCTGGTACTGCCGCTGGGTACGAAATTTGCGACTGACGCCGGTATCGTCTCCGTTAACTGGCTGATCCTGAGCTACGCGCTGCAGTCTATCGGTGAACTGATGATCTCCGGTCTGGGCCTGGCGATGGTTGCACAACTGGTTCCTCAGCGTCTGATGGGCTTCATCATGGGTAGCTGGTTCCTGACCACTGCGGGTGCCGCCATCATCGCAGGTAAAATTGCAAACCTGATGGCCGTGCCGGATAACGTGACTGACCCACTGGTCTCTCTGAACGTCTACGGTACCGTGTTCATGCAGATTGGTATTGCTACTGCGGTTATCGCGGTTCTGATGATGCTGACTGCGCCGAAGCTGAATCGCATGACTCAGGACGACGACAAGACGGCGAAAGCGACCGAAACCGCTACCGCATAATGTCACTGAGAAACGACTGAACAGAAGCCGCTAATGTATTAGCGGCTTTTTTTTTACCCGTTCGCGCACTAACATAGCTGAAACCTCAGCAAAAAGGAGTTACCGATGAAACTGTTCTACAAACCGGGCGCGTGCTCTCTTGCTTCCCACATTACCCTGCGCGAGAGCGGCAAAGATTTCACGCTGGATGGCGTTGACCTGATGAAAAAACGCCTGGAAAACGGCGATGATTTTTTTGCTATTAACCCGAAGGGACAAGTTCCGGCTCTGCTGCTGGATGACGGTACCCTGCTGACCGAAGGCGTGGCGATTATGCAGTTCCTCGCCGATAGCGTGCCCGACCGGCAATTGCTGGCACCGGTAAGCACGGTTTCTCGCTACAAAACGCTGGAGTGGATGAACTACATTGCGACCGAGCTGCACAAAGGCTTTACGCCGCTGTTCCGTCCGGAGACGCCGGAAGAGTACAAACCGACCGTACGTGCTCAGCTGGAGAAAAAACTGCAGTACGTTAACGCATCGCTGAAAGACGATCAGTGGATTGGGGGCGCGCGCTTTACGATTGCCGATGCCTATCTGTTCACCGTGCTGCGCTGGGCGCGGGCCATTAAGCTCAACATGGACGGGCTGGACCACATTGCATCGTACATGGATCGCGTAGCCGCGCGTCCTGCGGTGGCTGCAGCGCTTAAAGCAGAAGGGTTGAACTGACCGGCGCACTGTATGGCCGGGTGGCGCTGTCGCTACCCGGCTGACTGGAACGTGAACCGTTATAACCGGGTCGCGCTGAAGTAATGCTCCGGTTTCGCGATACGATCCTGTGCCGCGACCACCTGCAGTTCATACTCCTGCATCTCTTTTGTCGCCTTCATGATTTCGTACACCGCAGCAGTTACATGCTCAAGCGCATCCCGCAGTGTGGCCCCCTGAAGTAATTTCACCAGCAGCAAACCGCTTGTCACATCACCGACACCCACCGGCTGACGCATGCCGAAGTCCACCAGCGGGCGGCTGATATGCCAGGCTTCGTCTTTCGTCACCAGCAGCATCTCAAAACGGTCCCTGCTCAGCCCTGCGCGCGCGAGATGTTTCACCAGGACAATCTCCGGCCCCTGGGCTATTAGCTCGCGAGAAGCGCTTACCGCCTCTTCTACGCTATTCACCGGATGCTCGCAGAGAATTTCCAGCTCAATGAGGTTCGGCGCAATAATATCGCTGGCCGGCAGCGCGTGACGCACATGGAATTCAGCCACGCCGGGGGCCACGATACAGCCTTTCTCCGGATGCCCCATAACAGGATCACAAAAGTATTTCGCCGCCGGGTTTGCCGCTTTCACCTGGCGGACAATGCCCAGGATATGCTCTCCCTGCTCTGCCGAACCGAGATATCCGCTCAGTATCGCATCACAGCGTTTTAGCTGATCGATATTGGCAATGCCCTGCACAATGTCGGTGAGGTGCGAAGGCGGCATCACGCAGCCGGTCCATTGGCCGTATTGTGTATGGTTTGAGAACTGCACGGTATTGAGGGGCCAGACGTTGGCACCGAGGCGGCGCATCGGAAATTCCGCGGCGCTGTTGCCAGCATGCCCAAAGACAACGTGGGACTGAATGGCGAGGATGTTCTTCATTTTTACTTACCAAACCCTGAAAAAACAAAAGGGGCGTGGTTTCCCACGCCCCTGGATACTTTTAATTATTTCCAGCAGACCAGACAGTAGTTTTTCTTACCACGACGCAGAAGCGTGTAGCGGCCATACAGACGATCGCTGTCAGCGAAGGTGTATTCCGGGTCGGCCTGTTTTTCACCGTTAATGGTGATAGCGTTCGAGGCGATGGTTTTACGCGCCTGACCGCGGGATGGCTGCAGCTCGGAGTCCACCAGCGCCTGCATCAGGTCGGCACCTTTTTCCATCTCAACCATCGGCACGCCATCCTGCGCCAGTTGTTCGAAGTCCGCTTCGCTCAGATCGCTCAGCGTCCCGTTGAACAGGCTTGCAGTAATGCGTTTTGCCGCGGCCAGACCTTCTTCACCGTGAACCAGTTTGGTCACTTCATCAGCCAGTACGTACTGAGCGCGTGGTGCTTTACCGCTGGTTTTGTCTTCTTCTTCCAGAGCATTGATCGCCTCAATGTCCATAAAGGTGAAGAACTTCAGGAAGCGATAAACATCGGCATCCGCCGTGTTAATCCAGAACTGGTAGAATTTGTACGGGCTGGTTTTCTTCGGATCAAGCCATACCGCGCCGCCTTCGGTTTTACCAAATTTGGTGCCGTCGGCTTTGGTGATCAGTGGAACGGTCAGACCGAAGACCTGGTTCTGGTGCAGACGACGCGTCAGATCGATACCCGACGTGATGTTGCCCCACTGGTCAGAGCCGCCAATCTGCAGGCAGACGCCGTGCAGTTTATTCAGGCAAGCAAAGTCATAACCCTGCAGCAGGTTGTAGGAGAACTCGGTAAAGGAGATGCCCTGGTCGTCACGGTTCAGACGCTGCTTCACCGCTTCTTTGTTAATCATCTGGTTAACAGAGAAGTGTTTGCCAATGTCGCGCAGGAAGGTCAGCACGTTCATGCCGCCAAACCAGTCATAGTTATTGGCCGCAATCGCAGAATTGTCACCGCAGTTAAAGTCGAGGAAAGGCGCAACCTGTTTGCGGATCTTATCCACCCACTCCTGCACGGTGTCTTCGGTGTTCAGTTTACGCTCGGCAGCTTTAAAGCTTGGGTCGCCAATCAGACCGGTCGCGCCGCCAACCAGTGCGACAGGCTTGTGGCCCGCCATCTGGAAGCGTTTCAGGCATAACAATGGAACAAGATGCCCCAAATGCAAGCTGTCAGCGGTAGGATCGAAGCCGCAATAGAGCGCGATCGGGCCTTGCGCCAGTCGCTCTGCTAACGCTTCCTCGTCCGTCACCTGAGCCACAAGGCCCCGCTCTTGCAATTGTTTAATCAAGTTACTGCTTGCCATCAAATTCTCCATGTATAAACGACTGCACCTTTGCCGGTACACGACTTTTCGCCTGATGCGAAAGGTACATAGAATAAAGCGCAAGCGCGGCCTGCGCTAGCGCTTAAATCAACAAATTTCGGCGATTACGGTGCCAGCCTGTCGATTTTCCAGCCGCCATTTTCACGCTGGTATAAAAAGCGGTCATGCAGACGGTGTTCGCCGCCCTGCCAGAATTCCATCTGCTCGATCGGAATGCGGAAGCCCCCCCAGAAACTGGGCAACGGAACTTCGCCCTGCTGGAATTTCTGCTTCAGTTCGAGGAATTTGCTTTCAAGCACGCCACGCGCCGAAATGCGGCTGGACTGTTTTGAGACCCAGGCACCAATCTGGCTGTCACGCGGACGGCTGTGGAAATACTTCACCACTTCCAGCGTGGAGAGACGCTCTGCTTTGCCGGTGACCATCACCTGACGCTCCAGCATATGCCACGGGAACAGCAGGCTGATACGAGGATTGTTTTCTAAATGGTGTGCCTTACGACTGCCCAGGTTGGTGTAAAACACCAGGCCTTTCTCGTCATAATGTTTGAGCAGGACGATACGCTGATACGGTTGACCGTTTTCATCTACCGTTGCGACAACCATTGCCGTTGGGTCGGCGAGTTTCGCTTCGCAGGCCTGTTTCAGCCAGCGTTCAAAAAGCACGAGGGGTTCGGCGGGAAGATCCTGGCGACGCAGGCCGCCTTTGGTGTATTCACGGCGCAGATGCGCAATTTGCTGCAGTTCGTCGTTATCTGACATGGCGTTAGCTGACATTGACATTGGGTGGCGCTATTGTGCGCCGCCCCTGTAAAAATCTCAACGCTTCGGATTTTCGAGCTGGCAATTGTTCAGCACAATACGGTCGCGTTTGTAGACGGTGGCACTGTCGCCTTTCGACCAGAAGACATAAATTCCGTCCGTGTAGCGTGCGCCGGAGGCAGAAATGCCCTGCTTGAGGGTGAGCAATTTGTTGTCGTAGACAAAACTGGCTTCCTGACGCGGATTGTTCAGCTTAACGGTCAGCGGTTTTTCATCACAGCGATACTCCAGGGTATCGGTCTGCATGCGATCAAGGAACTGGTTGTAGACGCTGCATCCTGACAGCAATAAAGGCGCGGCAATAAGAAGAAGTTTTTTCATGGGCGTATTCCGAAGACTTTCCTGGTCCTGGAGGGCATGGCTGCCCTCCTGTTTCATTCCATTCTAACGACCACACGCCGCGCTGAATTTCAGTTAACTCTGATTATGACGTGGATTCGCCGGGAAAATGGCCCCGAGGACGCTGGCCTCACGTGCGCCAGTCACCGACGGCAAATTGCCCGGAAGCCCGGCAATGGTGCGCCAGGCAAGCCAGGCAAAGGCCAGCGCTTCCATATCATCGCCGCTGATGCCGGCTTCATCGGTGGTCGTCACCTCGGTACCCGGCAATAACCCGGCAAGACGTGCCATCACCAACGGGTTACGGCTGCCACCGCCGCACACCAGCAGGCGTTCACATCCACCGCTGAGAAGAACCTGTTCCGATATCGAAACCGCCGTTAACTCGGCGAGCGTCGCCTGGACATCCTGCGGTGCAAGTGCCGGGAACTGCGCCAGCTGACGTTCGAGCCAGCCATAGTTGAAATATTCGCGCCCCGTGCTTTTGGGCGCCGGTAGGGCGAAGTACGGATCGCTTAGCATGGACTGCAACAGCGGGATGATCACTTTGCCTTCGCTGGCCCACTGCGCGTCTTTATCATACGCCTGACCACGCTGACGCCAGATCCAGGCATCCATCAGCATGTTACCCGGGCCGGTGTCATAGCCGCGTACGGGTTGATCCGGGATAAGCAGAGACAGGTTGGCAATACCGCCAACGTTCAGCACCATTCGTCGCTCTGTCGGATGGGTCAACAATGCCTGATGAAAAGCGGGCACCAGTGGCGCGCCCTGCCCGCCAAGCGCAATATCGCGACGCCGAAAATCACCGACTACGGTTACGCCCGTCTTCGCCACAATCTGGTTATTGTCGCCGATTTGCAGGGTATGCGGTGCATCGCCGACCGGCTCATGCCAGACCGTTTGTCCGTGACAGCCGATAGCGACAACATCCTGCGGGCGAAGCTTTTCTTTATGCATCAGGGCCAGTACCGCATCGGCAAACAGCGCCCCCAGCCGCACATCAAGCTGACCAAGCTGAGAAAGCGTCAGTTGCTGCCCCTGACAGACACTGAGAATGTCCTCTTTCAGCGCCCGGGGGATAGGCCAGGTCAGGCTCGCCTGCTGTGCCACCATGTTTTCATCAATAGCGGCCAGAACGACGTCTACGCCATCCAGACTGGTACCCGACATCACACCAATGTAGCGACCCGATTTCATGCGCTTTCCTTACGTTGCGTGGGCTAATGCTCTCCACTCAACCATAAACAGCGCCGCTTTGCTATCCGGCGATAATATTTTTTAACAATCTCAGGCAGGTAACCTGCCGGGTGCCCGTTTATGTCTCGTTAAGTTAAATTCAAGTACAATTTTCTTATTGTTAGTGCAAAGATATGAACTATGGCCCCTTATGCCATATAATTTAGCCATAACGGATGCCCGCCATCGGGCGTTTTTGGTGAACAGGAGATTCAAATGATTTTACGTGTACTGGGCGTTTCGCTGATCGGTTTAACCCTTGCAGGCTGTGTGAATGACAGTTCACTTTCTGGCGACGTGTACAGCGCTTCTGAAGCCAAACAGGTTCAGAGCGTCACTTACGGTACCGTTGTTAACGCACGCCCTGTACAAATTCAGGGTGGCGATGACAGCAACGTGATGGGTGCCATCGGCGGTGCTGTGCTGGGTGGCTTCCTCGGTAATACCGTAGGCGGTGGCACGGGCCGTTCGCTGGCCACGGCAGCAGGTGCCGTTGCGGGTGGTGTTGCAGGCCAGGGCGTTCAGGGTGCAATGAACAAAAGCCAGGGCGTAGAACTGGAAATCCGTAAAGATGACGGCAGCACCATCATGGTAGTACAGAAACAAGGTAATACCCGTTTCTCTGCCGGCCAGCGCGTTGTTCTGGCGAGCAACGGAAGCCAGGTCACCGTTTCTCCACGCTAATTCAAACTGGATGTGGTCATCAGACCACATCCATTTAACAAATCCATTTAGCAAAGCCATTTAGCAAAGCCCGTAAACAAATCTATTTACATATAATATAATTATCAGCAATATATTTACAAAAAACATTCCCGCCATGAATCATTAAGCGCGGTATATCTTGTTCCTGCGCAAAGTATTTACTCTCCACGCCTGTTACTCTCTTTCTTACTTTACATTTTTTAATTTTATTATTCCGTCAAATCCCTATGCTTGCACTACAACGATATTTTAAGAACCCTTATATTACATTCTGTTTTGGATGCATCGTCGTCGTTGGAATATTACAAGGTCTCTTTGTAAAACTGGTCGAATTAGTCCCTTCATTCTCACCGCTGCTATTCCCGACACTTACCATATTTTTGCTGGTATTCCACCTGTTTATTGCCTGCTTCATGGTCATGAAATACTGGTGCGACAGACGGCGGTTGTACCTTATCGCCCTCGCCTCGGCCTTTGCCGGGTCGACGATGCTGATGGCCGGTACCCTGTCCAGCTTCCCGTCATGGCTGGATCTCTATCAGTTCAATGTTGTCGACTATAACGACGCCATGATCTTCTTTATGTTCCGTCATATTCTTATGGCGGTGCTGATAATAGTCTCAGCGTTACTCTATTCCATTCGGGATTATCCCCTTTCACGCCCCGCGCATATTGCCGTGGTTATCGGTACAATGCTGTTTACGGTTTCTATGGTCGCCCTGGCCTGGTTCTGCTCCAGCCACTCAGCACTGATAACGCTGGATCTGGTGGATAATGAAACCCGGCAATTTATGGTTCTCTGGAGCCAGGTCATAAATATCTTTTTGATTCTTCTCTGGGTTGTGGCATTAGCAACGTTAATGACGATTACCCGGGTGCGGAATCTTTTTTGGGTTGGCGGTAATTTCTTATGTGTCTGTTATGTCCTGACGCTCTCATTACTGTTAGCCGGCGGGCATGCTGAGGACACGTCCTGGTATC
Organism: Enterobacter sp. V89_11; assembly: GCF_029967775.1. Classification (NCBI taxonomy): domain Bacteria; kingdom Pseudomonadati; phylum Pseudomonadota; class Gammaproteobacteria; order Enterobacterales; family Enterobacteriaceae; genus Enterobacter; species Enterobacter sp. V89_11. The sequence continues at coordinate 92,178 of NZ_JASCAN010000026.1, forward strand.
ACGCTCGCTTATTCGAAACCGTGGCGACGCTGATGATTATTTTTGTCCTGCTGTACGACGTCTTTAACCTGTATCGCGACTCGCACATAAAGTATCAGCAGTCTTATCAGAACTCGATCCGCGACCCGCTGACGCGCCTTTACAACCGCAGTTATTTTTACGACGCCTTAAATCAGGCACTCAGCATCAGCAAAGCCAACCACCCTGTGTCGGTTATCGTAAGCGATCTCGACCGTTTTAAGCGCATCAACGACTGCTACGGCCATCTGCAGGGAGACAAAGTATTGCAGTTTGTCGCCAACCTGCTGATGGATTCCGTCCGCCCGCAGGACATCGCGGCACGTATTGGCGGGGAAGAATTTGTCCTGATGCTGACCAATACTTCGTCGGAAGCAGCGTACCAGGTGGCTGAACGCATACGGCTAAAGCTGAGCAGTTTTGATAAGGTCAGCAGCGGGGGTCAGTTACCTGAATCCATCACGATTAGCATGGGGGTGTTTACCGCCACCTCTCCGACGACGACCGCTGAAGCGTGCGTGGAGAATGCTGACAAGGCGATGTATGAAGCAAAAGAGACCGGGCGTAACCGCGTCGTTGTGTCGAGGTAAAAAAGGCCTTGCTGCTGCAAGGCCTTGTGATGGTGTCAGTCGCGTGACTGCAGCTCATGGATGTTCTGCTCAAGGCGTCCAATGAGGCTGATGAGCAGTTCAAGCTCTGCGGGTGAAACCCCGGAAAGGATTTCGCCGCGCGTTTTGGTGATAACGGCTTCCATTTCAGTAATGATAGGGGCCGCTTTCTCAGTGAGCTTAATCCGCTTAGCGCGACGATCGCTGGCGCAGGTTTGCCGGGAGATGAGTCCTTTCTCTTCCAGTTGGTCAAGCGTACGTACCAGTGATGGTTGCTCAATGCCGATCGCTTTTGCCAGTTGAATTTGTGACTGGTCGGGTGGCAGCTGATGAATGTTATGCAGCGTGACCCAGTGCGTCTGTGTCAATTCCAGAGGTTTCAGGCGATGGTCAATCAGAGCACGCCAGACGCGTACCAACCTTGCCAGATCAGAACCTAATGGCGATTCCAATTTCATCTCCTTATAATTAGCTTGCTAAGTTATTATACTGATTTTAGAATAGTGTGCAGCATTTGTATTGGCAAAACAAATGCAATACTGCATTCATCGAACTTAAAAGGATGACTTACACTGAATTGTGATGTTCCATCAGATTAAGACTCGCCCTCGCGGCATTTTGTTCACTGCAAAGGATCTCTGCCCGTGACGTTTTTTCAAAGCTCCGTGGGACTCCCCCTTCAGGACCTGATTTTCGGTGCGTCAGTCTACTTTCCGCCCTTGTTTAAGGCCGTCCTGGTCGGCTTTATGATTTGGCTCATAGCCCATCGCCTGCTTCGCGACTGGATGTACTCCGGCGAGATTTGGCACCCCATGTTAATGGACCTCTCCCTGTTTGCCCTTTCCGTATGTCTGGGCCTTGCTGTCTTGATTGTGTGGTGAATATGCCCCTGAAAACGCTGAAGTACTTTTCCACGCTGATTGTTCTTGCCCTGGCCCTGGTTGCCGGGTGGTGGCTCTGGAATTTTTATATGCAGTCACCCTGGACACGTGACGGCAAAGTGCGGGCTGAGCAGGTCAGCATTACCCCACAGGTGTCGGGCAGCATTACGACGCTTGTCGTGAAAGATAACCAGTACGTTAAAAAGGGTGACGTGTTATTCCGTATCGACGACACCCCCTATCATATTGCGATCCTTAACGCCCAGGCACAGCTGGCGAAGGCCCAGTCTGATTTAGCAAAAGCCAATAACGAAGCCAATCGCCGCCGGCACTTGTCGCGCAGCTACATTTCCGCAGAAGATTTAGATACTGCCAATATCAACGTTAAGGCCATGCAGGCGAGCGTGAACGTCGCGGAGGCGACGCTCAAACAGGCGCAGTGGGAGCTGACACAAACCGTTATTACCGCGCCAGTCGATGGATGGATCACCAACCTGTCAGCCCGCGTGGGGAATTATGCCACCGCCGGGCAACCCGTTTTCGCCCTTGTCGACAGCCACTCGTTCTATGTGGTGGGTTATTTTGAAGAGACCAAGCTTCGCCATATTCGCGAAGGGTCTCCCGCTACCATTACGCTTTACAGCGGCTCGCAAAAGTTACAGGGTCACGTCTCCAGCATTGGCCGCGCCATTTACGATCAGAGTGTTGAAATGGATTCAGGCCTGGTACCGGACATCAAACCGAACGTGCCGTGGGTACGTCTGGCCCAGCGCGTACCGGTTCGTGTGGAGTTTGACCATTTACCGCAGGGCATAACGCTGGTCTCCGGCACAACCTGCACCGTCGCCATCGGGACCCGTTGATGAACCTGCAGGCCTTCTCCTGGCGAAATACGCCGTGGATGAAAGCGACACGTCCGCAGTGGCGCTATGCGCTGCGTAATGGCATTGCGATGTGTCTGGCGCTGACTGTCGCCTATTACCTCAACCTTGATCAGCCCTACTGGGCAATGACCTCTGCCGCGGTGGTGAGTTTCCCCACCGTCGGCGGGGTGATCAGCAAGAGTCTTGGACGTATTGCCGGCAGCCTGTTGGGTGCCACCGCAGCGTTAATCATTGCAGGTCATACGCTGAACGATCCGTGGCTTTTTTTGTTGAGCATGGCGATATGGCTGGGCTTTTGTACCTGGGCCTGCGCGCATTTTACGAATAACGTTGCCTATGCCTTCCAGCTGGCCGGCTATACCGCTGCCATTATCGCCTTTCCGGTGGTGAATGTGCTCGATACCACCGAGCTGTGGGACATCGCACAGGCGCGCGTCTGCGAAGTGATTGTCGGTATTCTGAGCGGCGGTTTCATGATGATGATACTGCCGAGCACTTCCGATGGCACCGCGCTTATTACCGCCCTGAAGACCATGCATACCCGTTTACTGGAGCACGCAAGCCTGCTCTGGCAACCGGATACCAACGACGACATCCGTCTCGCGCACGAAAAGGTGATCGGCCAGATCCTGACCATGAATCTGTTACGCATTCAGGCCTTCTGGAGCCACTATCGCTTTCGTCGTCAGAACACCCTGCTGAACTATCTGTTGCATCAGCAGCTGCGTATGACCAGTTCAATCTCCAGTCTGCGCCGGATGCTGCTCAACTGGCCCACACCCCCTGCACATACGCGCGCCGTGATTGAAACGCTGCTCGCGGCGCTTGCACGCCCGGATGCCGACATCTACACCGTCGCGAAGATTATCGCCCCGCTCGCGCCAGTAGATGAGTACGATTACCGTCACCGCGCCTTCTGGCAGCGTCTCAACTATTTTTGCCGGTTGTATCTGCGCAGCAGCCGCTGGATTAACGCCGTGGAAAATGCCACCCCGGTCACCGAGTTCGCTGTCCCCGGTAGTCCGGCACTGGCACGACACACAGACTCGATGGAGGCACTGTGGAGTGGTTTTCGTACCTTTTGCGCGCTCACGCTGGTTGGCGCGTGGAGTATCACCACCCAGTGGGAGTCAGGCCCTGCGGCCCTGACGCTTGCGGCTATCAGCTGCGTGCTGTACTCCGTCGCCGCGTCACCGTTCAACTCCCTCACGCTGCTGCTGCGCACCCTGGTGCTGCTCTCGCTATTTAGTTTTGCCGTGAAGTTTGGGTTGATGGTGCAGATAAGCGACCTGTGGCAGTTCCTTCTGTTCCTGTTCCCGCTGTTAACCACCATGCAGCTGCTGAAGCTGCAAATGCCCAAACTCGCGGGGCTGTGGGGACAGCTGATTGTATTTATGGGCTCGTTTATCTCCGTCACTAACCCGCCGGTTTATGACTACGCCGATTTTCTCAATGATAATCTGGCGAAGATCCTTGGCGTTGGGCTGGCGTGGCTGGCATTTGCGGTGTTACGTCCGGGTTCAGATGCGCGCAAGAGTCGCCGGCATATCCGCGAGTTACGCAGAGGTTTTGTCGATCAGTTGAGTCGAAAACCGCATTTACGTGAAAGTGAGTATGAATCGCAGGTCTATCACTATGTCAGCCAGCTCAATAACAGCCAGGACTCCCTTTCGCGCCGCTGGCTGTTGCGCTGGGGTGTGGTGCTGTTGAACTGCTCTCACGTGGTCTGGCAACTTAGGGCATGGGAAACACGGTCCGACCCGCTGTCGCAGGTTCGTGATGTCTGCATCACCCTGCTACGCGATGTCATGAGCGAACGCGGTGTCCAGCAGCGTCCACTGGAAACCACGCTTGCTGAACTTCAGCGAATTTGCGATACCCTTGCGCACCACCACTCGCCTGCAGCACGAGATTTAGCCTCGATAATCTGGCGCCTGCACTGCTCGCTGTCGCAGCTGGAACAGGCACCGGCTCCGGGTACAATTGGGGATCACATCACCCCGCAGGCATAGCGAGCCCCGCCACCGCCAAGCGGTTTTGGCTGATCGGACATATTGTCGCCGCCGACGTGGATCATCAGCGCCTTGCCTTTCACTTCATCCAGCTTTTTCAGCCGCGGCGCGACAACGGGATCCGTGGCTTTGCCGTCGTTATTCACCACCAGCACCGGCAAATCGCCCAGATGTCCCATACCGTCAGGACCTTCATGCTTACCGGTATGTTGTGGGTCGAGGTGGCCGCCTGCCGCCTCCGCAGCCGAGGCTTTACCCTCTTTTAAGGCGGGCTGACAGCTACCGTTAGCATGGACATGGAAACCATGTTCGCCAGGAGGAAGGGCTTTGAGATTGGGCGCGAATTCCAGTCCCTTGTCGGTTTCAGTGATTTTCACCGTGCCGATGGACTGACCTACACCCTGAGAGGTGACGAGATTCATTTCCACTTCATCACTGGCCGCCTGCGCACCTGCACAGACCACCAGCGTGACGAGAGCCAGAGTAAAACGCTTCATATGACCTCCACGGGTTGTTTTTTGCCCCTTAAGTTTATACCAGGGGCAAAGATTTCACCGGAAAGTCACGTTTTACCGGTTACGGGACGTCGTAACCCAGCGCCGCTTTGCGGATGCGGAACCACTGCTGACGGGTCATCTGCAACTCTTCCGCGGCAATGGCGGCGCGTACGCGTTCAATTTTGCCCGAGCCAATGATTGGCAGTGGTTTTGACGGCAGACGCAGGATCCACGCGTACACCACCTGTTCGATGCTTCCGGCATTCAGTTCGCGGGCAATGGTCTCAAGCTCAGTCCGCAGCGGCTGGAATTCATCATCATTAAACAGACGTCCGCCGCCCAGACACGACCACGCCATCGGACGGATACGCAACTGCTGAAGCTGATCGAGCGTGCCATCCAGCAGCAGCGGCTGATGAACCGGAGAAATTTCAACCTGGTTGGTGGCCAGGGTAAACGGCAGACGAGACTGCAGCAGCGCAAACTGTGCAGGGGTAAAGTTTGATACGCCGAAATGACGCACTTTGCCACTTTGATGCAGATTCAAAAACGCTTCGGCCACCTCATCGGCATCCATCAACGGATCGGGGCGGTGGATCAGTAGCAGATCGATATGATCGGTCGCCAGGTTAACCAGCGACTGTTCGGCGCTCTTAATGATGTGCGCGCTGTCGGTAATGTAATGGCCGAGAGCATGTTCCGGTTTTGCCGTCGTGGCAATCCCGCATTTGGTGACGATCTCCATGCGTTCGCGTAACGCAGGAACCAACTTGAGTGCCTCGCCGAACGCGGCTTCACACTGATAGCCACCGTAAATATCAGCGTGATCGACCGTGGTGATCCCTAAGTCGAGATGCTCTTCAATAAAGCTTGCCAGCTGGAGGGGGGACATATTCCAGTCCATCAGGCGCCAGTAGCCCATCACAAAGCGGGAGAATTCTGGCCCCTGGGGGGCAAGGGTAATTCGCTGAACCATAACATTTTCCTCAAGGACGTGATGTCATGAGTATACGCAATTACCGTGTTAAAACAGTGAAGGTTGCTGGGGTTCTTCGGTGTCACCGGCTTTGTTTGCGCGTATTTTGCGCAGAAGTCGCTGTCGACAGAGACGGAGCACCTCCTGTTTCTGCGTGTCGCTGAAGTGTTGCCAGTTAAAACGCTCATCGCGCGTGCGCATGCAGCCACGGCAATATCCGCGTTCATCCACCTGACAAATACCCCGGCACGGGCTCTGGATGGGGAAAAACTCCAGTTGCTCTGCCACACTCACCTCCCGATAACGACTATCACCTACAGTGAAGACGCTAAACGTCCCGCGTGCAAGGGCTTTACCACAGTTTTGTGGCATTAAGGTTTCACTAATCTTCGTTCTCTATACTCGCCCCATCATTAAAATTGCAGGTTTTCTGATCGATGTGGCTAATCAAAAAGTTACAATGTAACGACATAAAATTTACTCTGGGCTGTGCACTTTTCTTTACCGTATTAAACGCGCTGTTTATTCAGCGTAGCTGGGCTATTATCGCGCCCGCGCATATCCATGACGTCCTCTTTGCCGCGTCCGTTCCACTGGTGCTGTTTTGCGGCTGGGTCATAGTTTTTAGTCTGCTTAATATCCCGTTTATTCGTAAACCGCTGCTGATTGTCTTGACCGTCGGATGCGCCGCCGCGACCTACTTTATGTATACCTACGGCGCGGTTATCGATCAGAACATGATTGTTAACGTGTTCGAAACCAACTCTCAGGAAGCCACCGCCCTGGTGACGCCGCAGATGATCCTGTGGATTGTCGTTGCCGGTCTTGTTCCGTCCGTGGTGCTGGCCATGATCCGCATTCGCACCGGGAAATGGTGGTACGCCCTGCTGACCCGTTTTGCCGCAATGCTCGGCGCCCTGCTGGTTATCATCCTCATCGCCGCCCTGTTTTATAAAGACTACGCGTCGCTGTTTCGCAATAACAAAAGCATCGTCAAAATGGTGACCCCCGCAAACTATGTCAGCGCGATGGTCAAATACAGCAAAATGCGCTGGTTTGCAGGCGATCAAACACTGGTCCGGATCGGTGAAGATGCCCATAAAGGGCCGCTGATTGCAGGCCAACAAAAGAAAACCGTTCTGGTGCTGGTCATCGGCGAAGCGTCACGTGCCGCGAACTACTCGTTGAATGGCTACGGGCGTGAAACAAACCCCGAGCTGAAAAAGCAGGATGTGATTAACTTCCCGCAGGCCTCCTCCTGCGGCACCGAAACGGCCGTTTCCGTGCCCTGCATGTTCTCCGGTATGACGCGCAGTAAATACGATGCCGATCTGGCCCATCACCAGGAAGGGTTGCTGGACGTGCTCGCCCATGCGGGGATCAATATGCTGTGGCGTGACAATGATGGCGGTTGTAAAGGCGCCTGCGATCGCGTTCCCCATACCGACATGACCCAGTGGAAACTCGATCAGTTCTGCAAAGACAACTCCTGCATTGACGATGTGAACTTCACCCGTCTGGACAATGTTCTGGATGGCCTGAAGCAGGACTCCGTACTGGTCATCCACCTGATGGGCAGCCACGGCCCGGCATACTATCGCCGTTATCCGGATAATTTCCGCAAATTTACGCCAACCTGCGATACCAATGAAATTCAGGATTGCGATCACCAGGCGCTAATGAATACCTATGACAACACCATCCTGTATACCGACAGCATGGTCAGTAAAACCATCGATGCCCTGAAAGCGCGTCAGGCGAGCATGAATACCGCCCTGATTTACCTTTCGGATCACGGGGAGTCGCTGGGCGAAAGCGGGATTTATCTGCACGGCACGCCGTATCTGCTGGCACCAGAGCAACAAACGCACATTCCGTTTATGTTCTGGTTATCACCAGACTATGCGAAAAATTTCGGCGTCAACGAGCAATGTTTACGTGACCATGCAGCAAAAAATGCGGTTTCGCAGGACAATTTGTTCTCTACCGTATTGGGTATGATGGACATTAAATCAAAGGTTTATCAACAACAGCTGGATATTCTGAACGCATGTCGCCACTGAACACGCTTGCAATAGACCGAACGGTCTATTAGAGTGCGGCCATGAGCAGAAATACAGAACACGATACCCGAGAACATTTACTGGCGACCGGCGAGCGACTTTGCATGCATCGCGGGTTCACCGGTATGGGGTTGAGCGAGTTATTAAAAACCGCTGAGGTACCGAAGGGGTCGTTTTATCACTACTTCCGGTCCAAAGAGGCGTTTGGCGTGGCAATGCTGGAGCGGCACTATGCCAGCTACCATCAGCGCCTGGCAGCGCACTTTGCCACGGGCGAAGGTAATTATCGCGATCGTGTTCTGCACTTCTATCAGGAAACGCTGAACCAGTTCTGTCAGCAGGGCATCATCAGCGGTTGCCTGACGGTAAAACTTTCTGCCGAAGTGTGCGATCTTTCAGAAGATATGCGCACAGCAATGGATAAAGGGGCCCGCGGGGTTATCGCCCTCATGGCACAGGCGCTGGAGAAAGGCCGCGATGAAAAAACGCTGACTTTTCCTGGCGAACCTTTAACCCAGGCGCAGGTTTTATACGCCCTCTGGTTAGGCGCGAACCTGCAGGCCAAGATTTCACGCAGTGCGGTGCCGCTTGAAAGCGCACTGGCACATGTAAAAAGCAGCATTACTACGCCTCGCGTATAGCAGGCGTTTTTATTTACGTAATTACTAGACGACTGGTCTACTCAGGAGCCTTTATGTCCGCTGAAAAATTATTTACCCCCTTGAAAGTGGGTGCCGTTACCGCGCCAAACCGTGTGTTTATGGCCCCGCTTACCCGTCTGCGCAGCATTGAGCCGGGTGATATCCCTACCCCGTTGATGGGTGAATATTACCGTCAGCGCGCAAGCTCTGGCCTGATCATCACCGAGGCCACCCAGATTTCTGCTCAGGCTAAGGGTTACGCTGGCGCACCAGGTCTGCACAGCCCGGAACAGATTGCCGCGTGGAAAAAAATCACGGCTGGCGTTCACGCTGAAGAGGGTCGTATTGCCGTCCAGCTGTGGCATACCGGTCGCATCTCTCACAGCAGCATCCAGCCTGGCGGTCAGGCACCGGTTTCCGCCTCTGCCCTGAGCGCGAACACCCGCACCTCGCTGCGTGATGAAAACGGCAATGCGATCCGCGTTGATACGTCTATGCCGCGCGCTCTTGAACTGGACGAGATCCCGGGGATTGTTAACGATTTCCGCCAGGCCGTGGCGAATGCGCGTGAAGCCGGTTTCGACCTGGTTGAACTGCACTCCGCGCATGGCTATCTGCTGCACCAGTTCCTGTCACCGTCCTCTAACCATCGTACCGACCAGTACGGCGGCAGCGTTGAAAACCGTGCGCGCCTGGTGCTGGAAGTGGTGGATGCCGTATGTCAGGAGTGGAGCCCGGACCGCATTGGTATCCGCGTGTCCCCGATTGGTTCTTTCCAGAACGTTGATAACGGCCCGGACGAAGAAGCGGATGCCCTTTATCTGATTGAAGAGCTGGCAAAACGGGGTATCGCGTATCTGCATATGTCCGAGCCAGACTGGGCCGGTGGTCAGCCTTACACTGAAGCCTTCCGTCAGAAAGTACGCGAACGCTTCCACGGTGTGATCATCGGTGCAGGGGCATATACCCCTGAGAAAGCTGAAGATCTGATTAGCAAAGGTTTGATCGACGCCGTTGCATTTGGTCGCGATTTTATCGCTAACCCTGATCTGGTCGCCCGTCTGCAGCAGAAAGCCGCGCTGAACCCTCAGCGTCCGGAAAGCTTCTACGGCGGCGGCGCTGAAGGTTATACCGACTACCCTACCCTGTAATCTCTTCATTGCTCATTGATAGCGGCGACCTTTCGCCGCTATACTAAAACATCGTTTCTGTTCAAATAGATATTCTATTCCATTGGTTAATGAGGAAATTATGCGCCTACTTCACACCATGCTGCGCGTTGGCGATCTGCAACGTTCTGTCGATTTCTACACTAACGTACTGGGTATGAAACTGCTGCGCACCAGCGAAAACCCGGAATATAAATACTCGCTGGCGTTTGTGGGTTACGGCCCGGAAACGGACGAAGCGGTCATCGAACTGACCTACAACTGGGGCGTGGACAGCTATGAGCTGGGCACCGCTTATGGTCATATCGCGCTGGAAGTGGACAACGCAGCCGAAGCCTGTGAACGTATTCGCAGCAACGGCGGTAACGTGACGCGTGAAGCTGGCCCGGTCAAAGGCGGCACCACGGTGATCGCGTTTGTTGAAGATCCGGACGGCTACAAAATCGAGCTGATTGAAGCCAAAGACGCTGGTCGCGGTCTGGGCAACTGATCCCGCAGGGCGCAACATGCGCCCGTACTTTTACTGCATCCCCATCCAAAATTTGCCATAATGCGCACTGCTTTTTTCCCCATGTAAGAGACCCTGATGTCCGATAACGCTCAATTTAGCGGTCTGTGCGACCGTTTTCGTGGTTTTTATCCTGTTGTGATCGATGTTGAAACAGCCGGATTTAACGCTAAAACCGATGCGCTGCTTGAAATTGCCGCCATCACGCTGAAGATGGATGAACAGGGATGGCTTACACCGGACACCACGCTGCATTTCCACGTTGAACCGTTTGAAGGGGCCAACTTACAGCCCGAAGCGCTGGCCTTTAACGGCATCGATCCGCATAACCCGCTGCGTGGTGCGGTAAGTGAATATGACGCGCTGCACGCCATTTTTAAAATGGTGCGTAAAGGTATGAAAGAGAGCAACTGCAGCCGCGCCATTATGGTGGCGCATAACGCCACGTTCGATCACACCTTTACGATGGCCGCAGCCGAGCGCGCGTCGCTCAAGCGTAACCCTTTCCACCCGTTTGTGACCTTCGATACCGCGGCACTGAGCGGTCTGGCGTTGGGACAAACGGTATTATCAAAGGCATGTATTACGGCAGGCATTGAGTTTGACGGCACGCAGGCGCATTCCGCGCTTTATGACACCGAGCGGACGGCGGAGCTGTTTTGCGAAATTGTGAACCGCTGGAAGCGTCTGGGCGGCTGGCCGCTGCCAATGGGTGACAGTGAAGAATAAAAAAAAAGCGACCTCATGAGGTCGCTTTTTTGTCTTCACAGATAACTTACTCCGCGTCTGGCTCTTCCGTTTTGTACTTCGCAGCCGTTTCTTTGATCAGCTGCTGCAGTTCACCGCGCTGATACATTTCGATCAGGATATCGCAACCGCCGACCAGCTCACCGTCTACCCACAGCTGTGGGAACGTCGGCCAGTTAGCGTATTTAGGCAGCTCAGCGCGGATGTCCGGGTTCTGCAGGATATCAACGTAAGCAAAACGCTCACCACAGGCAGACAGCGCCTGAACCGCTTGCGCGGAGAAGCCACAGCTTGGCAGCTTCGGAGAACCTTTCATATACAGCAGAATCGGGTTTTCAGCGATCTGGCGCTGGATTTTTTCAATAGTGGTGCTCATGTCTTGCTTCCTTTAACTTCTGTTACGGCATTCGTCTGTCATTGTAGCGGTTCAGACTGCCATCGGAAAATAACATTTTTGTCACGTCTTTCTTATTTTACCGCGAGTGATGAAAAGTTGCATTGCAAATGGTGTTTAACCCTGCGGCACTCAGGGTTTTGTTTAGGGAGTGAACAATAGTGCGACAGATTGATGAATTTTTTTGCACTTGCTAACGAAACAGGATTGTAGATTGAAAAATGCTATTAACTTATCGGGTTTTTATAGATTAGAATCGACGGGCTTTGTAAATCATTCGCGGGTATTATTGATGACCTGCATTTATCAGGGGACTGCCCAGTGGCGCGGATAAATAAAATCTCGATCACGCTCTGTGCTTTACTGTTTACAACACTCACTTTCACGCCAGTGGCGAACGCCTCTCAACAGGCGCGGCACTCTGCTGTACAAAAAACGCATCTGGCCAAAACCACAGACCGTAAGAAAAAAACCACCAGCAAGAACGACAAGAAAAAGACCACCACCCAGACTAAAAAGACCGCCTCCAGCAAGACGAAAACAAAACCTTCCCGCACTGCCCACGCAACCAAAAGTAAAGCCTCGCAAACTGCAGCTAATCTCGTGACGGAAAAATGCATCCCCCGCAAAGGTCATAAAGCGAAATGCACGAAGGTCACGAAAATAGCGGAAGTGCATAAGGTTCGCGTGCAGAAAGCGCAAAAAACGGCGTTGAATAAACTGATGGGGCAGATCGGCAAACCCTATCGCTGGGGCGGCAGCTCACCGCGTACCGGTTTCGACTGCAGCGGCCTCGTCTATTACGCCTACAAAGATCTGGTGAAGTTCCGAATTCCACGTACCGCCAATGAGATGTATCACCTGCGCGACGCGTCACCGGTCAACCGCGGTGAACTGGAGAATGGCGATCTCGTCTTCTTCCGCACTCAGGGGCGCGGCACGGCTGACCACGTTGGCGTATATGTAGGCAACGGGAAATTTATCCAGTCCCCACGTAGCGGCCAGGACATCCAGATAACCTCTCTCAGTGAAGACTACTGGGTACGTCACTATGTCGGCGCACGCCGCGTGATGACGCCAAAAACCATTCGCTAACCCCTGCCCTGCCACAGCCGTGGCAGGGTAAGTTCCTCTTTTGCATACCCTTTCAATTTGCTATTCTGTCCCTGTTGTCTGTGTGGTTATTGGCAACATAAAAAACAATAAGGAGAGAAGCAATGTCGTTCGAATTACCTGCACTACCATATGCAAAAGACGCCCTGGCCCCGCACATTTCAGCGGAAACCCTGGAGTATCACTACGGCAAACATCACCAGACGTACGTCACCAATCTGAACAACCTGATCAAGGGCACCGATTTTGAAGGCAAAACGCTGGAAGAGATCGTCCGCAGTTCAGAGGGCGGTGTCTTTAACAATGCCGCTCAGGTGTGGAATCACACCTTCTACTGGCACTGTCTGGCACCGAATGCAGGCGGCGAACCTACGGGTGAACTGGCTGGCGCGATTAACGCGGCATTTGGCAGCTTTGCTGATTTTAAAGCGAAGTTTACGGATGCTGCAGTCAAGAACTTCGGTTCTGGCTGGACGTGGCTGGTGAAAGACGCGGATGGCAAACTGGCTATCGTTTCCACCTCGAACGCGGGTACGCCACTGACCACCAGCGCAACGCCGCTGATGACCGTGGACGTCTGGGAACACGCTTACTACATTGATTACCGTAACGCGCGCCCGAACTACCTGGAGCACTTCTGGGCACTGGTTAACTGGGCGTTTGTGGCGAAGAACTTCGCCGCGTAAGAGACACGCAGAAGGGTTTGCCCTTCTGCGTTTTTTAATTATTCAGCAGCGCACGCTGCTTCCGGCTGTTTACGGCCAGACATCATCACTAACAGCAGGCCGAGCGCGGCAATTATCGCCCCCATCACCGGCACAAAGCTGTATCCCAGGCCACCAGAAATGACGGCACCACCGGCAGCGGCACCGAGCGCATTGCCAAGGTTAAACGCGCCAATATTGACCGACGACGAGAGACCCGCCGCCTCATGAGCAACGCGCATCACGCGCATCTGCAGCGGCGGAACCACGGCAAAGGTCGCAGCCCCCCAGACAACCATCGCCATCGCCGCCCCGACTTCATTACGCGCCAGCCACGGAATGGCGATCATGATGACAATCAGCAGCGTTAAAAAGCCTTTCAGCGTCCCGCTCACGGAACGATCGGCGAATTTCCCGCCGAGATAGTTGCCAATAGAGAACCCGACACCAATCAGCACCAGCATCGCGGTCACAAAGAGAGGCGTCGCGTGGGTGATATCGTGCAACACCGGTGAAATATAGGTGTACAGGGTAAACATGGCGCCCGCCCCCAGTACGGTGGTCAACAGCGCGGAGAGCACCTGCGGGCGCATCAGTACCGACAGCTCTTTGCGGACGTCAGGACGTTCACCAGCGCTGCCTTTCGGCAAGGAGAAGTACAACGCCACCATGGCGATAACACCCAGCACGGCCGTCGCCAGGAACGACATGCGCCAGCCGATCGCCTCACCCAGCCAGGTTGCGGCAGGTACACCGCCAATGTTGGCAATCGTCAGACCCATAAACATGGTTGCCACGGCACTCGCCTGCTTGTGTTTTGGCACCACGCTTGCGGCCACAACCGATCCCAGCCCAAAGAACGCGCCGTGGTTAAGACTGGTCAGAATGCGGGACAACATCAGGGTGGTGTAATCCGGAGCAATCGCGGAGAGCACGTTGCCCAGCGTAAATATCGCCATCAGGAAAATCAGCGCATTGCGGCGCGCGCGGTGTGAAAGCAGAAGCGTCATGAGCGGTGCCCCCACCATCACGCCAATGGCGTAGGCGCTGATGAGCATCCCGGCCGCCGGGATAGAAACATCCACGCCCCGGGCGATAACAGGCAGTAACCCCATCGGGGAGAATTCAGTGGTGCCAATCCCAAAAGCGCCAATCGCCAGGGCAAGCAGGGGAAAATTGATTTTCATGCGTCAACTCCGGATGCCGTGTCATGTCGTGACACAGAACAAAGAAGCCGAAAGCATGACATCAATCACAAAAAATGAGAAGTTAACAAATTGGCAAAAGATTTTTGCCGCAGGCGTAACAATCAGGAAAACTGAGAGGGAGAGAGCTCTCCCTCCGTGTAAATCAGTGCAATGCAGCCGTCAGACCCGCCGCAACAATCAGAGCCAGTACAATAACGGTGGTCACCAGCGAAAACTTCAGATCGTAGCTCATCAATTTTTCTCCTTTTAATCTCCCCACGAAAAGTGAGCCTGCTCATTTTTACACAGTTTAGTTCAAAAATCTTCCTGGATTTAAACTGATAACCACTTTAGCTCTTCCCCTTTTCATCAAGATAGGACAAAATTCCACGCTAAATTTATTAGCGTACCGGCCATTGACCCCCTCCTGACGTCCTGTGTCGTTTTCCCGGCGTGCCGCAATTCAAGATTGCGTGATAAGGGTGAGAGAAGGCAAACGTTTACCTTCAAGTTTTTCAGGAGTTTAGGATATGGTCTGGAGTGACATTTAATGGCAACAATTAAAGACGTAGCAAAACGCGCAAACGTTTCCACTACAACCGTATCACATGTAATTAACAAAACTCGCTTTGTGGCGGAAGAGACGCGCAACGCCGTCTGGGCGGCAATCAAAGAATTACACTATTCACCGAGTGCGGTGGCGCGTAGCCTCAAAGTTAATCACACCAAATCCATTGGTTTGCTGGCAACCAGCAGTGAAGCGGCCTATTTTGCCGAGATCATTGAAGCAGTCGAGAAAAACTGCTTCCAGAAAGGCTATACCCTGATTCTGGGCAACGCGTGGAACAGCATTGAAAAACAGCGCGCTTATCTCTCCATGATGGCGCAAAAGCGTGTGGATGGCCTGCTGGTGATGTGTTCAGAGTATCCGGAATCCGTGCTTTCCATGCTGGAAGAGTACCGCCATATTCCTATGGTGGTCATGGACTGGGGCGAAGCACGTGCAGACTTCACCGACTCCGTCATCGATAACGCGTTTGAAGGCGGCTATATGGCAGGCCGTTATCTGATTGAACGCGGTCACCGCGAGATTGGTGTGATCCCGGGTCCACTGGAGCGCAACACCGGTGCCGGACGTCTGGCCGGGTTTATGAAAGCAATGGAAGAGGCGCTGATTACCGTGCCGGAAAACTGGATCGTGCAGGGTGACTTTGAACCGGAATCCGGTTACCGCGCGATGCAGCAGATTGTCTCCCAGTCGCATCGCCCGACAGCCGTTTTCTGTGGCGGTGACATTATGGCGATGGGTGCTCTCTGTGCCGCCGATGAACTGGGTCTGCGCGTGCCGCAGGACATTTCCGTGATCGGGTATGACAACGTACGCAACGCGCGCTTCTTTACCCCGGCGCTGACCACCATCCACCAGCCAAAAGACTCGCTGGGTGAAACGGCCTTCAATATGCTGATGGACAGGATCGTCAACAAGCGTGAAGAGTCTCAGTCCATTGAAGTTCACCCGCGTCTTATCGAACGCCGTTCCGTTGCGGATGGTCCGTTCCGCGACTATCGTCGTTAATCTTTTACGGGGCCAGTTATACTGGCTCCCGTAGCCATTCCCGGTTAAGCGTCTCACTGTCTCCCAGGTAATCCAGAAGCCAGGCCATTGCGGGCGACACATCATTTTGTTGCCAGGTGAGACAACAGGCCGCATCCGGAAAAGGATTTTCCAGCGTCAGTTCAACCCATTCACCGGTGTCGATTCGGGGCCGTGCAAAATGGCCAGGGACCATGGCAACGCACAGCCCGGCGCTGAGGCATGTTGCTGAGGATTCCCAGTCCGGCGCAACCACCCGTCGCTGGTTATCCAGCAGCCAGGTAATGCGTTTGGGCAACGAACGCGAGGTATCTTCCAGCACCAGCGAGGGCCAGTTACGGAGCGTTTCGTCGCTGAGCGGCCCGTCCAGGTCAGCCAGCGGATGATCGCTTGCCACCACACATTTCCAGTTGAGCATGCCCATGTCGCGAAAGGCAAAGCGTCCCCCAACCGGGATCGCCTGCGTGGCACCGATCGCCATCTCTGCCCTGCCATCTGCCAGCGCATCCCAGACGCCGTTAAACACTTCCTGGGATACCCGCAATTCGACATCCGAGAAATGGCGATAGAAATCGACAATCATCTGCCGGGTACGTTCTGGTTTTACGATGTTATCCACGGCAATGGAAAGATGTCCTCGCCAGCCGTTAGCGATCTGCTGACACTGTTCGCGGGTGATCTGCATTTTTTTGATAACAGAACGCCCTTCTTTCAAAAACCATGCCCCGGCGGGCGTTAATTCCACATCACGGTGACGCCGTTCAAACAGCGGAACGGCCAGCCACTCCTCAAGCTGACGCACCGTATAGCTGATTGCCGAGGGGACGCGGTGCAACTCCTGCGCTGCACCGCTAAAGCTGCCGTTGCGCGCAACAGCATCGACCACTTCAAGAGAATAATCTGACCACATTTTCTGCCTGCAAAAATTTTGAATGCACTCGCCAAATATTAGCGTTTCACAAGCTGCTTTGCACTCCCTACACTCTGCGCAAACATAGACCTGCCTCCCTCAGGAGAAAAAAACAATGCAACCCAGGAAAGGATTTTTAGTCTGGCTCGGTGGTTTAAGCGTGCTGGGCTTTTTAGCCACTGATATGTACCTGCCCGCCTTCGCCGCAATGCAGGAAGATTTACAGACCCCGGCGGCAGCCATCAGCGCCAGCCTGAGCTTATTCCTCGCGGGCTTTGCCTTCGCGCAGCTGCTCTGGGGGCCTCTCTCTGACCGCTTTGGTCGTAAACCGGTGCTGTTGCTGGGGCTGGCTATCTTTGCCGTCGGCTGTCTGGGTATGTTATGGGTACGCGATGCAACCTGGCTGCTGGTGCTGCGCTTCGTGCAGGCCGTTGGCGTCTGTGCTGCTGCGGTGACCTGGCAGGCGCTGGTAACCGACTACTATCCGGCCAACCGGACAAACCGCATTTTCGCCACCATTATGCCGCTGGTAGGGCTTTCACCTGCCCTCGCCCCGCTGCTCGGGAGCTGGATCCTGGCACATTTCGACTGGCAGGCCATTTTCGCTACGCTGTTTGCCATCACGCTGGTCCTGATGATCCCGGCATTCACACTCAAAGCGGCACATAAGAAAGAGACGCCTGCCGACACGACACCGGTGACCTTCACCTCTCTGCTGAGCACCAAAGCGTACCGCGGTAATGTCCTGATTTATGCCGCCTGCTCGGCGAGTTTCTTCGCGTGGCTGACCGGTTCACCGTTCATTCTTCACGATATGGGTTACAGCCCGGCCGCCATTGGTCTGAGCTATGTCCCGCAGACCATCGCGTTTCTGGTCGGGGGCTATGGCTGTCGCGCGGCGCTGCAAAAATGGGAAGGTCAGCAGATGCTGCCCTGGCTGCTGGTGCTCTACGCGCTGAGCGTGATCGCCACCTGGGCTGTGGGCTTTATCCCGGGCGCAGGTCTGGCAGAAATTCTGATTCCATTCTGCGTGATGGCCGTGGCGAACGGTGCGATTTACCCTATCGTGGTAGCCCAGGCGTTACGTCCGTTCCCACAGGCAACAGGTCGTGCGGCCGCGCTTCAGAATACCCTGCAGCTGGGTCTGTGCTTCCTGGCAAGCCTGGTGGTCTCTGCGCTGATTGCCACGCCGCTCCTGACCACCACCAGCGTCATGCTGGTTACGGTTGCGCTGGCCCTTCTGGGATACCGTATGCAGTCTGCGGCACAACGTGAGCAGGATGACCGCGCAGAGGTGAAAACCTCGCATGCATAATCGCGCCAGAAATTATGTTAAATATCAGTGATTAGGTTGCTAAGAATTTTCTATTGAATCACCAAATTTTGAGGCCTATACTAAATTTGGTTCGATTAAATACGATAAATATTAAGTGTTAACGGGAGCCGGAGCGCTCCCGTTTTACCATGGAAGGCATTTCGGCAAGGGTTATCTCCCTTCCTCTGTTCTACGTCGGATACTAGCCTCACGGGGAAATACCGTGAGATTTCTCACAAACCATAAAAAGCGTCTACGCTGTTTGAAGGTTCTGATCACAGTAAGGTGATGGAGAAGCTATGAGTTCATCGTGTATAGAAGAAGTCAGCGTTCCGGACGATAACTGGTCCCGGATCGTCAGTGAACTGTTAGGTCGTGCAGGCATCACTATTAATGGATCTTCGCCATCCGATCCACAGGTTAAGCATCCCGACTTTTTTAAACGCGTATTGCGGGAGGGATCGTTAGGCCTGGGGGAAAGTTATATGGACGGCTGGTGGGAGTGTGAACGGCTGGATATGTTTTTCTCCAGCGTGTTACGCGCCGGTCTGGAAAACCAGCTCCCCCGCAATCTGAAAGATACGTTACGTGTCGCCTCCGCCCGGCTGTTTAATCTGCAAAGCAAAAAACGGGCGTGGATCGTCGGCAAGGAGCATTACGACCTCGGTAATGACCTGTTCAGCCGCATGCTCGATCCTTTCATGCAATATTCCTGCGCCTACTGGAAAGAGGCCTCAACCCTTGAAGAAGCACAGCAGGCTAAGCTGCGTCTGATTTGTGAAAAACTGCAGCTACAGCCGGGCATGCGTGTGCTGGATATCGGTTGTGGATGGGGTGGTCTGGCCTATTTTATGGCGAAGCATTATGGTGCCAGCGTGGTCGGTGTGACCATTTCAGCTGAACAGCAAAAAATGGCACGGGAGCGCTGCCAGGGCCTTGATGTGGATATTCGCCTTCAGGATTATCGCGACCTGAACGAGCAGTTTGATCGCATAGTCTCCGTCGGCATGTTCGAACACGTGGGGCCGAAAAACTATGACACCTACTTCAGCGTGGTGGACCGTAACTTGAAACCT
Source organism: Enterobacter sp. V89_11 (assembly GCF_029967775.1). Taxonomy (NCBI): domain Bacteria; kingdom Pseudomonadati; phylum Pseudomonadota; class Gammaproteobacteria; order Enterobacterales; family Enterobacteriaceae; genus Enterobacter; species Enterobacter sp. V89_11. Next base: position 111,475 of record NZ_JASCAN010000026.1, read on the forward strand.
GACGGCATCTTCCTGCTGCACACCATTGGTTCTAAGCGCACCGACAATAACGTCGATCCGTGGATCAACAAATACATCTTTCCGAATGGCTGTTTGCCGTCCGTTCGCCAGATTGCTAACGCCAGTGAACCTCATTTCATTATGGAAGACTGGCATAACTTTGGCGCGGATTATGACACCACGTTGATGGCATGGCATTCACGTTTCCAGGAAGCCTGGCCAGAAATTGCGGACAACTATTCTGAACGGTTTAAACGGATGTTCAGCTATTATCTCAATGCCTGCGCAGGCGCCTTTCGCGCGCGTGATATTCAACTTTGGCAGGTTGTTTTCAGCCGAGGGATAGAACACGGTTTGCGGGTCGCACGCTAAAAAAAACCCCGGATATCCGGGGTTCATTTTATTCTTCTTCTGCGGTCTTTATTATTGCGGCTTCTTTTGCCGCCAACAGCCGCTCAACGGTATCCACAACCGCCTGAGTCTGCGGATCGATTTCGATATTAACCCGATGCCCCAGTTTTTTCGCCCCCAGGGTTGTACGCTGGAGAGTTTCAGGAATTAAATGCACGCAGAAACGGGTCGGCGTCACTTCCCCAACCGTCAGGCTAATCCCATCAATACCAATAAATCCTTTATACAGGATGTATTTCATTAATGAAGGATCCTGCACTTTAAACCAGATTTGACGGTTATTTTCCGAGGTGACAATCTTCGCCACTTCCGCGGTGGTCATAATATGGCCTGACATCAGATGGCCGCCAATCTCATCGCTAAACCTGGCCGCACGCTCTACGTTTACGGTATCCCCCACCACCAGCTCGCCCAGGTTGGTGATGCGCAGCGTCTCTTTCATTAAATCAAAGCTAATCTGGTTACCGTTAATTTCGGTTACCGTCAGGCAACAGCCGTTATGTGCAATCGAGGCGCCAGTTTCAATGCCATCAAGCATATATTCCGGAAGCTCAACCACATGAGTTCGGAAATTAGGTTTTTCATCAATGGACACCACTTTGGCGGTGCCCTGCACAATACCAGTAAACATGCTTACAACTCCTGTTTTTTCCGGACGGTGGTGACACCGTTTAATCCCACCACAATAACAGTTGGAAAAACAGGTTGCCAGCGGAGCGCATTTTGTGGCGATTTTTTCACTAGATAAATAGCTAAACCCCGCTACAATAGCTGGCACCCCCCTGCATTTTCTTCTTGCTGCCAGTTACGGCGGCCTTTTTAGTCTCTCAAATAACTAGAATATAAAGGTGTTCACGTGCAGAAGTACATGAATGAAGCGCGCCAGTTATTGGCACTGGCTATACCAGTGATCATCGCGCAAGTAGCCCAGACCGCAATGGGATTTGTGGATACGGTAATGGCGGGTGGCTACAGCGCCACCGATATGGCCGCCGTGGCAATAGGCACCTCGATCTGGCTTCCGGCCATCCTGTTTGGCCACGGCCTGCTGCTCGCCCTCACCCCGGTTATCGCTCAGCTAAATGGCTCAGGGCGACGTGAACGTATTGCCCATCAGGTTCGACAGGGGTTCTGGCTGGCAGGATTTGTCTCCGTGCTGATAATGGTTGTGCTGTGGAATGCCGGTCATATCATCCGCGCCATGCATAATATTGACCCGGCACTGGCTGACAAAGCCGTCGGCTATCTGCGGGCCCTGCTGTGGGGTGCGCCAGGCTATCTGTTCTTCCAGGTCGCGCGTAACCAGTGTGAAGGCCTGGCGAAAACCAAGCCCGGAATGGTGATGGGCTTTATCGGCTTGCTGGTGAATATTCCGGTGAACTACATCTTCATCTATGGTCACTTCGGTATGCCGGAGCTCGGCGGCGTCGGCTGCGGCGTGGCGACGGCTGCCGTCTATTGGGTGATGTTCTTCAGTATGATCTCCTATGTGAAACGTGCCCGTTCAATGCGCGATATCCGCAATGAAGGTTCGTTCAGCACGCCGGACTGGAACATCATGACGCGTCTGGTGCAGTTAGGCCTGCCGATTGCGCTGGCGCTGTTCTTTGAAGTGACGCTGTTTGCCGTGGTCGCCCTGCTGGTTTCTCCGCTCGGCATTGTGAACGTAGCCGGTCACCAGATTGCGCTGAACTTCAGTTCCCTGATGTTCGTATTGCCGATGTCGCTGGCCGCAGCGGTGACCATTCGCGTGGGCTTTCGTCTGGGGCAAGGTTCGACGCTGGATGCGCAAACGGCGGCCCGCACAGGGCTTGGCGTCGGTGTCTGTATGGCCATCTGTACGGCACTGTTTACCATCACGCTGCGTGAGCAAATTGCCCTGCTTTACAACGACAACCCGGAAGTGGTGGCCCTGGCCTCCCATCTGATGTTGCTTGCCGCGGTGTACCAGATCTCCGACTCCATACAGGTGATTGGCAGCGGCGTACTGCGTGGGTATAAAGATACGCGTTCGATCTTCTTTATCACCTTCATCGCTTACTGGGTGCTGGGTCTGCCGTGTGGTTATATCCTGGCGCTTACCGACCTGGTGGTTGTCCGCATGGGGCCGGCAGGATTCTGGATGGGCTTTATCATCGGCTTAACCTCTGCGGCAATTATGATGATGCTGCGCATGCGCTTCCTGCAACGCCAGTCATCCTCGGTAATATTGCAACGCGCTGCACGTTAAATACGCAGTAGCCGCCAGCTGGCGGCTACTTTCTCTTCACTTTGCGCGGTAATAAAGCAATCGCGTGAAATCAGAGAGAAAAATGCATTTTCCCTCTTGCCTCAACGATGCTGTGCCGCTAATATTCGTCCCCGTTGTCACCGACAACACGTTGCGTTCATAGCTCAGTTGGTTAGAGCACCACCTTGACATGGTGGGGGTCGTTGGTTCGAGTCCAATTGAACGCACCATTCTGCGTCCGTAGCTCAGTTGGTTAGAGCACCACCTTGACATGGTGGGGGTCGGTGGTTCGAGTCCACTCGGACGCACCATTTCAGTCCTGAAATGGTGCAAATCCTCTTCTTAAGCCCTGATTTTTCTTAATACCCCAATTTCATCATTATTCTCCTGCTACGCTTTTCTTATGGAAAAAAAACAGGAAGACTGTCGATGAAGAAAATCGCCATTATCGGCTCCGGCCCTACAGGGATTTACACCTTTTATTCTCTTCTTAAGAACGCGTCGCCGCTCTCTGTCTCCGTTTTTGAACAGGCAGACGAAGCTGGCGTGGGAATGCCCTACAACGACGACGATAACTCTCGCCTGATGCTGGCCAACATTGCCAGCATTGAAATCCCGCCCCTTTTTATGACCTACCTCGACTGGCTTAAGCGCCAGAGTGAAGCCCATCTGGCGCGCTTTAAGGTTGATAAAGCCACCTTGCATGACAGACAGTTTTTGCCCCGTATTCTGCTGGGCGAGTATTTTCGCGACAGTTTCCAGACGATAGTCCAGGAAGCTAAGAGGCGGGGATTTCAGGTTGAGATCCACACGTCTGCCACCGTCACCGATGTTGCCCCGTCTTCCTCCGGCGTGACGCTTTCGGTCAATGACACGCCGTTTCCGGAACAATTCGATCTCGCCGTGATCGCCACCGGGCATGTCTGGCCAGAAGAAGAGGAAGCCACGCGCGCGTATTTCCCAAGCCCGTGGTCAGGGTTGATGGATGCCCGCATCCGCCCCTGCCGCGTCGGTATTATGGGAACATCCTTAAGCGGGCTGGACGCGGCGATGGCCGTGGTCATGCAGCACGGTGAGTTTCGCGACGGCACGTTCCTCCTCGATAAAGGAAGTGAAGCGTTAAAAATTGTACTCATGTCCAGGACCGGGATTCTGCCAGAGGCCGATTTTTACTGTCCTATTCCGTACGAACCGCTGTCGGTATTAACCGAATCGGTACTCGAAGCCGAAATCGCCAAAGGATCAGACGGTCTGCTTGACCGCATTTTCGCCCTGATGGTGAAAGAGCTTGAACTCGCCGACCCGGCCTGGTGTGAGAAAATATCGCTGCGCATGCAGACGGCGGACAGCCTTCGCGAAGCGTGGTTTGAGGATCGAAAACAGCACGGCCCGTTTACCTGGGCTGAAGAGAACCTGATTGAAGTCGAGCGGAACAAACGTGACCGGCGCACGGTGGCCTGGCGCTACACCGTGCTTCGACTGCATGAAGTGGTCCAGGAGATGGTTCCTCATCTTACCGAAAAGGACGCTGAACGCTTTAAAAACGGGCTGGCACGCGTCTTTATCGACAACTATGCCGCCATTCCCCCGCAGTCGATTCGCAGGCTTCTCGCGCTTCGTGAGGCCGGCATCATTAGTGTTGTGGCGCTGGGTGATGATTACACGCTGGATATTGGCAACGCGCAGACGGTCATCGCCACAAAAGAGATGACCTACCGTTTCGACGTTTTTATTGATGCCCGCGGGCAAAAGCCGCTTAAAACAAAAGATCTGCCCTTCCCTACGCTGCGCAAGCAGCTACAGGCGACGGGCGATGAGATCCCGGATATTGGCGAGGATTACACGTTAAAAGCGCCGGAAACGCTTCGCGGACGCATTGCATTTGGCGCAATCCCGTGGCTGATGCACGATCGCCCTTTTGTTCAGGGACTGGCGGAATGTGCAGAGATAGCAGAGGCGATGGCAAAAGCCGCAGAGAAAACCGCATCGGGTTCAAGACGGAAATTACCGTACAGTGATGACTGACAGGGCATCCGTGCCCTGCAACGCGGGATTACTCGAAGTAAACCTGCGGGTTATCGGATAAAGAGACGAAGGTTTTCGTCTCTTTATCCAGTGCAAGAATTTTGCCGCTTTCAATGTCATACACCCAGCCGTGAAGACGGATGGCGTTGTTGCGCAGGCCCACCGCCACTGACGGGTGAGTCTTAATGTTGCTCAGCTGCGCAAACACGTTTTCCTGCACCATCGCATTCACTTTATCGATTGGCTTATCCCAGGTTTTCTTCTCAACCACCGCTTTTGCCGCATCGGAATAGCGTAACCAGTGAGAAACCGCCGGCATAGGTTCGAGGTCCGCATTGTCAGCAATGGCTTTCATCGCCCCACAGTTGGAGTGGCCGCAGATAACAATATCGGTCACGCCCAGCGCAACAACCGCGTATTCAATCGTTGCGGAGACACCGCCTGGCTCAGGGCCGAACGGTGGCACGATGTTGCCAGCATTACGAATGACAAAGAGTTGTCCTGGCTCTTGCTGAGTGACCAGTTCTGGGACCAGACGGCTGTCAGAGCATGAGATGAACAGCGCTTTGGGATTCTGGCTGGACGCTAAACTGCGGAAGAGCTCTTTACGTTGCGGGAAAATCTCTTTTTGAAAGCTGAGAAAACCTTCAATGATATGTTGCATAGCAATTTCTCTTTTATCTGTTTTAGTTTAGGTATGATCGGGATCACACAAGTAAAGTTTACCCACCGGACTTTACTTCAGACAAGCAATATATTTCTGGCCCGACCGCTGCACAATCTCATCCGCATTCGCCAGGATATTTTGCCCTTCAAAAGCGCCGTACAGGCGAGCGAATTTTTTCCCCACCAGCCGCCCGGTCACGTCTTCGACGCTGCGGGCGGGCAACGGCAGCATATTCGGATAGCTCCACATAAACGAGACGGCATCTTTGCCCGGCGTGACCTGTAGAATATCGCCTGCCAGCAAGACACCACCACCCTCCTGCCAGTGCAGCACCGTTCCGCCAGCGAAATGCCCTCCGAGACGTAATAACGTTACCGCGGGGAAAATGTCCAGCGTATCGCCCTGCCAGAAGTGGAGCATCGGGCTGTCGCGCATAACCCACTCGCGATCGTTCGCGTGCAGGTAAACCGGCGCATCGAAAGCCCCGGCCCACTCCTGCATCGTGGTGTAGTAGTGAGGATGTGAAATCGCGATCGCGCTGATGCCGCCGAGCGCCGTGATGATGGTTCTGGTTGCCGGGTCGAGATTCGCAATGCAATCCCAAAGGATATTGCCGTGGGGGGTACGCAGAAGCAGCGCGCGCTGGTTGATGGCAAAAGCGGGCACCGTTTTGATACTGAGCAGCTGCGGCTCCAGCTGCTGCCATTTATTGCTGTGTGTGGCCGTCACCGTCGCAAAATCACTCCACGCCTGGCCGCTGGCCGGAACATACTGGCGTTCATCCTCGCACACAGGGCATCGCGCCGGCGTTGCGTCATAAGAGGTACCGCAGGTTTTACACAGTATAATCATGAGCTCTCCTCAGCGATAAAGCACTGAGTATGGCAGGGATTATCGTTATGTGCTGCGCGGTACATTGCCGGCTCTTTTTGCCCTATACTGTGCCAGTATCAAAAACCGAACAAAGCAGGTGCCATATGGAAATTGATCTCGAAAACTTGGTCTTTAACGGGCTGGATGAAGCTGAAGAGCGTAACGCGGAACGTCTCGACGACGCTGATAAAAAAGCGCAGTCGATTATCGCCGATGACGACTGCGGTGATGCCTGCAAGATCTGATGATAAAGCACCGGAAAACCCGGTGCTTTTTTATATTATTTCTTCAGCCCGTCAATCGCCGCCTGCGCGCACGCTTCATCCAGATGACCACCCGGCGCACCGCCGATCCCTATTGCGCCGATCACCTCATCCCCCTCTTTCACCGGCAGACCACCGGCCAGCAGCAGGAAGCCCGGAATATCACGCATGTTTTGTGCGCCGGCATTGCTCTGCGCGGCTTCCATAACCTTGCCTGACGCATTTTTTGCACTCAGCGCGGTATAGGCTTTCATTTCGCTGGCTTTTACCGTGTGGGGCCCGGCATTGTCGGTACGCTGCACCGCTTTGACCACACCGGCGCGGTCCACCACGGTGACCGTCACCTGGTAGTTTTTCGCTACGCAGGCCTGAATGGCGGAGGTCGCCAGCGCGTTGGCCTGCGCCAGGGAGAGATTTTTCTGGTTCAATGCGTCGGCCTGTGCCGTCAGGCTTACGCTACCGGCGACAAGCGCGGCTGCCATCATTACTTTTTTCATCGCACGTCCTCGAATGATTGAATACCGTTCGATCGTACTCAGACGCGCGATGAAGCGTAATTCGGTTGATTACGCAATTATCCTGGTAGTTATACGGATTGTAATTTGTCGTAATCGCGGATTGCCTGCACCAGGCTGGTCACGCCAAGCTTGGCGAACGCCGCGGCCCGGTGCGCTTCAACCGTTCTGGGCGAGAGGTTCAACTGCAGGGCCACCTCTTTATTGCTGCGTCCTTCCATCAGCACCGCCAGCACCTCGTGCTCACGCGCCGTCAGTTGTTCGAAACGCGCTTTAATCCGCGACGTTTCCTGCCAGCGGGTCAGTCGTCTCTGGCTCTCTTCGAAGGCGAGCCCTACCGTTTCAATGAGCTTATCGGCATCCAGCGGCTTGGTGAAAAACTCAAAGACGCCATTGCGAAAGGCGCGGCGGCAGGCATCAACGGTGCCGTGTCCGGTCATGACGATAACCGGCAGCAGCGGCCAGGGCCATTTGCCCTCCTCCAGCCAGGTCAGCCCGCCTTTTCCCGGCATGCGCATATCCAGCAGCAGACAGCCGACGAGCGCCGCGCGCCCACCGTGCGCTGACGTAAACGCGTCCACGCTTTCAAACCCATTGACCTGCCAGCCCATTCCCGAGAGTAAGAAGGCCAGCGACTCACGGATGGATTCATCGTCATCAATCAGCCAGACTGTGTTATCCACGTGTATTTACCTCTCCACTCGCCAGTTGTAACCGGACCTGCGCCCCGCCCTGGGGCGCATTGCCCAGCGTAATTGATCCATTCATGCGCGTCATCAACGACTCCGTTAACGTCATTCCCAGCCCTATTCCCTCCGTCCGCCCGCTGTAAAACGGCATAAAGGCGTTCTGCAAGGCCTCCGGGCTAAAGCCAGGTCCGCCATCGGTGAGGGTGATATAAATCCAGTTTTCCCGTTTCTCGCTGGTTATTTTCACCCACCCTTGCGCGCACTCTTGCTGGGCCTGAATGGCATTACTGAGCAGATTATGCAGCACCTGTTCAAGCCAGAGTCGGTCTGCCAGAACCCGCGTGGCACCTGCCGCGAACGCATGGCTCACCGCGATATGCTCAGAGCGGCGTTCATGTTCCAGGAGATCGACCACCTGCTGCCAGCACGGTTTCAGGTCGATATCGCGCAAGGTGACTTTTTCCTGAACCACATGTTCGCGAAAGCGGGTTAAGAGCGCGCTGATACGCTGGGTTTGTACCAGCGCGGCAGCCAGCGCCTGCGATACGGCCTGCGGATTCGCCTGCTGTTGCTGGCGCTGAGCACCCTGGATCCAGGTCTGAACGGCAGTCAGCGGCTGGTTTATCTCATGCACGATCCCAGCGGTGATCTCTCCCAGGGTGTTGAGCCTTGCATGCTGGTAATAGTGTGCGCGCTGTTCGGCGTGCTGGCGCTGCCGCCGTTGCCAGAGCAGCAGGCTGGCCGCGGCGATAAGCACCGCCCAGCCGAAGAACAGGAACGGATATACCCACCAGGAGACGGCCAGCCAGTGCGGCTTTGCCGTGGCCATAAGGGTAAAAGGTTGTGTGGGTTGCGTGAAGGTCCGCTGCCAGTGCCAGAAAGCCCCGGCAGGGGGCGCGTTATCTGCGTCATTGAAGCGAATGGCAAGTGCATCAAAGGTATGTTGGGTGCTGAGCAGCGGCGCAAGATCGATAAGTACGCGGATCTGACGCCAGGGATTATACAGCCAGTACTGACAATCGCGGGTCGATTCCACACGGGCAGCGTTCAGCGCACGGCCTGAAGTTTTCTCAAGGGCGAGGATGTGCGGGAATTTTTTGCGCAGGGCCGCGAGGTCTTCCTCACCGTTGAGTAACGGCAAAACAGATTCATTTTGCGTCAGTACGGCGCTAAGGGTGGAATAGCGTGTCGAAAACTCACGATCGCGTTCCCAGAACTGGCGGCGGATCTGTTCGGCATAAAGCAAAACGCCGCTGATGAGGCACGCCAGCAGCCAGACAATAACCGTGCGCCTGAAAAGAGTGTTATTCATTCCGTTAACGGGTCAGGAGATTCATCCTGCCGACATTAGCAGTTAACCGTTGTCAGAACAAAATTTCGCACAGCTCATTCCAGTACATTTCGCGCGTGCGGCGCAGTTCAGCGTGACGTTTTATCATGGAACCACTCCGGATCAATGTTGGCAACGTCTACGCCATACAGGCTGGCGACAGGCAGTACGGACTCAAGAACACGTTGCGCGCTGTTCTCCGCATTCGCTGGTCGGGTCGCAAAAAACCGCCGTAACGTGTTTATCCACTTTTTCATCGTCTTTCCCCCTTTCGCTTCACTTGCCCTAAGTTAAACACCCAACACCCGCGCAGGGGAAATACCAAAATCCACTGTCGATGTGCAGGATTTGCAAATAGCCTTCCATTCTTTTACTCACCATTAACACCTTGTTCAATAATGCTTTTTTGCTAATAGCAAAGAACGATTTCTTATTTGGCGAGAGCTTTCGCTTATGGGAGCGTAACGGGGTAAAACAAAAACAACGGGATGAACAATCACTATGGCAGCAAACACGAAAGGGTTTAAAAAAAGGACACTGGTGCTGGGCTTACTGGCGGCAGGCGGTCTGTTCTCGATGCAGGTGCAGGCCGATAAACTGGCGGATATTAAAGCCGCAGGCGTGGTCAAAGTTGCCACCTTTGATGCCAATCCACCGTTTGGCTCCATCGATGCAAAGACCCATGAGATTGTCGGCTACGACGTCGATTTCGCCAGAGCGCTTGCCAGTGCACTTGGCGTGAAGCTTGAACTGGTCGCCACCAACCCGGCTAACCGCATTCCCCTCCTGCAGTCCGGTAAGGCGGATTTGATTGTGGCAGATATCACCATTACCCCGGAACGGGCGCAGGTAGTTGATTTCTCCCTTCCCTATTTCGTGACCGGCCAGCAGTTCCTGGTACCGGTAAAAGCTGCCGATACGCTTGAGGCCTATAGCCGGGCGCGCATTGGCGCGGTAAAAGGCACAACGGGTGAGCAGGCGCTGCACCAGCGTTTCCCGCACGCCCGCGTGCTCTCTTATGACGATATTCCGCTGGCGCTGACGGCCCTGCGCAACGGTAACGTGCAGGCTATCACTCAGGACAGTACGATTCTGGCCGGTCTGCTGGCGCAGGCGCCGGACAAGGCGAACTTCAAAATCCTGCCCGATCTGCTCAGCAAAGAAGAGATTGGCGTGGGGGTAAAAAAAGGCGAAACCGCACTGCTGAAAGCCGTCAACGACGAGCTTGTTAACCTTGAGAAGAACGGTCAGGCGGCAAAAATCTATGACGTCTGGTTCGGTCCGGATACCCCCTCCCCACAGCCTCGTGCCTTTAAAATAGAAGCTCAGTAATATGCTCTCAGCGCTTTTTTCACACTCCGCGGCCGGTGCCGCGGATTTTTCACATCTGGAACACGCCAGCGTCGAGTTTCGCGATGTGCAGAAACATTACGGTAACCATCAGGTCTTAAAGGGCATTAACCTCACCATCACGCCAGGTGAAGTGGTGGCCATTCTCGGGCCTTCGGGTTCCGGTAAATCTACCCTGATCCGGCTTATCAATCAGCTTGAAACCCTGAGCGGTGGCGAGATCCTGATCGATAACAAACCCACCGGACGGCTCTCCGGTACCGCGCTGCGTCAGTTGCGCAGCCGCGTCGGGTTTGTGTTTCAGCAGTTCAATCTTTACGCCCACCTCACCGCCAGTCAAAACATCACTCTGGCGCTGGAGCATGTTCACGGCTGGAAGGCCCAGCCAGCTCAGGCGCGGGCGCTGGCACTGCTGGAAAAAGTGGGGATGCTGGAAAAAGCACACCATTTTCCTGCCGAACTTTCCGGCGGTCAGCAACAGCGCGTGGCGATTGCCCGCGCGCTGGCCTCTTCACCGCAAATCATTTTGTTCGATGAGCCGACCTCCGCGCTTGACCCGGAGATGATTGGCGAAGTGCTGTTCGTGATGAAGGCGCTTGCGCACAGCGGGATCACCATGATTGTGGTGACGCATGAGATGCAATTTGCCCGGGAAATTGCCGACCGGATTGTGTTTATCGACGCCGGGCACGTTCTTGAAACCGCGCCACCGGAGCAATTTTTCAGGCAACCGTCGCACCCACGCGCTCAGCGATTCCTGCAAAAAGTCCTGAACCCGCTGCATCAGGAGCATCTCTAATGCCCGCACTTGACTGGCAGGGCGTGCTGACCGGACAGCCCCTGCAGTGGATCGTATCCGGATTTCTCACCACCTTGTGGGTGACGCTCGCGGGGATGCTGCTGGCAACCCTGCTCGCGCTGCTTTTTCTGCTTCTGCGCCTGACGGGTGGACGTGTCGGGAACGCGGTCGTCAGTAGCTGGGTGTCGCTGTTTCGCAATACGCCGCTGCTGGTGCAACTGCTGTTCTGGTATTTCGCCGCCTGGAACGGGTTACCGCAGGCGTTCCGGGATGCCGTGAATGCGGATCACCGCTGGTCCGTTTTACCCGGTGACGTCTGGTGGTTTACCCCTGAGTTTTTATGCTCTGCATGGGGGTTAGGCGTATTCACCTCGGCTTTCTTGATTGAGGAAGTGGCATCGGGACTACGTTCAGTCCCTGCCGGGCAACGGGAAGCGGCGCTCGCACAGGGATTTTCCGCGTGGCGCTTGTTTCGTTACATCCTTCTGCCGCAAGGGCTGGCCAACGCCTGGCAACCCGTTGTCGGGCAGTATCTCAATCTGATGAAACTCTCATCGCTCGCCAGCGGCATTGGCTTTGCCGAACTGACCTATCAGGTGAGACAGATTGAAAGCTACAACGCCCATGCGCTGGAGGCGTTTACCGTCGGCACCGTCCTGTACCTGCTTACCGGTATGCTGATGGGGGCGGTGCTGGTGCGCCTCGGCCCAATCTCAGGGAGGGGAAACCATGCTTGCCGGACTTAATGTCATTACCGATAACCTGGATTACCTGCTCTGGGGACGTGCAGCAGTCGGTGAGCCTGGCGGGGTCTTGCTCTCGTTGCTGATGGCGCTGGGCGCGGCGGCTCTCGCCCTGCCCGGTGGAATTGCTCTCGCGTGCCTGGCCTGGCGTTTTACGGGGCTTGTGCGCAAGGCGCTCTTTGTATGGGCGGAGTTAATTCGCGGGATCCCGTTAATCTTTGTGATTTTCTGGATGTGGTATCTGCTGCCGCTCATCACCAGCGGCGATCTCCCGGGGGCGCTCACCGTCACGCTGGCCCTGGCCTGGTTTACCACGGCTTCGGTTATGCATTCAGTACTGGCCGGACTCAGCGCCTTACCGTCAGGGCAGTACGAGGCCGCCCTGTCTCAGGGTTTCAGTACCCGGCAAACGCTGTCGCGCGTGCTGCTGCCGCAGGCGCTGCGCAATATTCTGCCGTCACTGGTGGGGATTTTTATCAGCCTGCTGAAGGATACGTCGCTGGCGTTTATTGTGAATGTCCCTGAGCTCACCACGGTGGCCGGCCAGGTGAACAACCGGGTGCAAATTTACCCGGCGGCCATTTTTATCTTTACGGGTGTGGTCTATTACCTGCTCTGCTGCTCCCTTGAGCAGCTTGCGAAACGCTGGCGCTTCAACCGGCCAGCGCTTTGACCACGGTTTCCATCGCCTGGGTGGTTAACTCGCTACGTTTTACGCGCTGGTTCGCCAGCGCCGTACGCAGCACCCCCGCAATGACAATATGCTTCGGCTCCTGCCCCAAATCACGCATCTCCAGAACGACCTTCCCGACCACCCGACACATCTCCTGATACAGCGCTTCGTCTTTGGTCACATTACCCATCGTCATCACTCCATTGCCCTAAACTCTCAGCTTAAATGATTCATCGCCCGGATACAAAAAAGAAGCCCGGCGAGAGTCCCGCCGGGCTTCATTCGTAAAATCAATAAATTAGTTGTTTACCGGGATCACTGCGCCTTTGTATTTGGTGCGGATCCAGTCCTGAATCGCTTTGGAGTGCAGAACGTTCACCAGCGCGACGATATCTTTCTTCTTCTCGTCACCACGATGCACGGTAATGATGTTGGCATACGGGTTATTTTCACCACTCTCTACCGCAATCGGGTCATGTACAGGATCAAGGCCCGCATCAATCGCGTAGTTGGCGTTAATCACGACCGCGTCACCTTCGTCGTTGTTGTACATCTGTGGCAGCAGAGAGGCTTCCACGTTAGGCGTGAACTGCAGTTTTTTCGGGTTTTCCACGATATCGCTGATACGCGCGGTCACTTTGTCGATGCCCGGCTTCAGTTTGATCACCCCCTCTTTTTCGAAGATAGAGAGAATACGGCCCTCTTCAGATACAGCATCACGCATGATGATTTTGCCGCCCTGCGGCAGATCTTTCAGGGATTTGTATTTTTTGGAGTAGATCCCGATTGGCTCGATGTGGATCGCGCCCGCGCTGACAAAATCATAATCCTTATCACCGGCGTGATCTTTCAGCACGCTGTTCAGGTAAGGAATATGCTGGAAATAGTTAGCGTCAATATCATGACCCGCCAGCGCGGTGTTGGGCAGAATGTAGTCCTGGAAAGGTTTGATCTCCAGATCGATACCCTGCTTCGCCAGGATAGGCTTCGCCTGCTCCAGAATTTCGGCGTGCGGCGTGTTGGATGCCCCCACGGTCAGGGTATCAGCCCAGGTGGCAAAGCTCAGGGCGCTCAGGGTTGCTGCGGCGATCAGTGTCAGTGTTTTTTTCATGATGATGGTTCCTGTGTGTTATTAGAGATTATCGTTTATCTAACAGTGAGGTCAGGACGTCGCCGCAGAACTGGATAATGAAAACGATGATCAGAATGGTCACCGTCGCCACCAGCGTGACGTCGCCATGGTTGCGCTGGAATCCTTCCAGATAAGCCAGATTTCCCAAACCGCCTGCGCCAATCACCCCCGCCATGGCGCTGTAACTCACCAGCGCAATCAGCGTTACCGTAATACCTGATACCAGTGCAGGGGATGACTCCGGCAGTAAAACCCGAAACACCAGGGTGCTCAGTCGTGCGCCCATTGAGCGCGTGGCCTCAATAACCCCCTTGTCCACTTCACGCAGGGCAATTTCGACCAGGCGTGCGTAGAACGGTGCCGCACCGACAATCAGAGCCGGCAGCGCCGCGTTTGCGCCAAGAATGGTGCCGACAAGGGTTTTCGTGAACGGGATCAACAGCACAATCAGAATGATGAACGGGATAGAACGAAACACGTTCACCACAATTGAAATCACGCTGTAGACCGCGCGGTTGTGGAACAACCCGCCGCGCGCGGTTAAAAACAGCGCCAGGCCAAGGACGATCCCAAGAACAAAGGTTGCCACGCCGGAAAGCGCAGTCATGTACAGCGTTTCCAGCGTCGCCGCCCAGAGTTGCTCCCACTTCAGATGAGGAAAAAGCGTCTCAGCCATGTTTAATTACCTCGCCTTCAATATCGCTGTGCTTCAGGTCGGCGAGGATATTGCTCAGTTGTTCATCCGATGCCACGACGTGTACCCAGAGTTGCCCAAATACGCCGTGGGCCGTTTGGGTCATTTTTCCGTGCAGAATGTTAAACGGCAGGCCGTAGCGCAGAGTCAGCTCGCCCACGATCGGCTTATGGGTGCTGTGGCCCGTAAAGGTCAACCTGATGACGCTACCTTCAAGGTCCGCTGCCAGCTCCGTATTAAACGTCTCTTCCTCGGCATACTGGCTCACCTGGCGGACAAACTGCTGAGTGATAGGTTGCTGCGGACGGGTAAAGACGCTCAGCACCTCCCCCTCCTCCACCACTTTGCCGTTCTCCATCACCGCCACGCGGTCGCAAATTTTGCGCACCACGTGCATCTCGTGCGTGATCAGCACAATGGTCAGCCTGAAGCGGCGGTTAATGTCCAGCAGCAGATCGAGGATTTGATCGGTGGTCTGCGGATCGAGGGCTGACGTGGCTTCATCGCAAAGCAATACGTCGGGGTTATTGGCCAATGCACGTGCAATCCCCACACGCTGTTTTTGCCCGCCACTCAGCTGCGAGGGATAGGCGTTCTCGCGTCCCTTCAGCCCAACGAGATCGACCAGTTCGGCCACGCGGGCCTTAATGTTGGCTTTTGGCACACCGGCGATTTGCATTGAGAACGCGATATTCTCACTCACCGTGCGCGACCAAAGCAGATTGAAGTGCTGGAAGACCATGCTGATCTTCAGACGCGCCTGGCGCAGTGCTTCGCCCTTTGCGGCAGAAATGTCCTGTCCGTTGATGGTCACACTGCCGCGAGTGGGTTTTTCCAGTCCATTCAGCAAACGAATAAGAGTACTTTTACCCGCGCCGCTGTAACCGATAATGCCGTATATCTGCCCCTGCTCTATCGTCAAATTGACGTTATCAACGGCAGTGAGTGCAACCTTCCCGTTGTCAAAAACCTTCGAAATATTGCTGAGTACAATCATTCTTATGTGTAATCCGTCCCGCGCATGGCGGTTTAGCAGTATGGATGTCCAAATGATAGTAAACAGGCGTTATCACCTTTTAAATGAACAAAAAGGAATTTGTTATAACTTGCAGGAATAAATAGCGATTTTCGTACCGGCAGGCATTTAGACCAATTTCAGAAATGATTATCTGGCATGTGCATATCAGTGGTTCATCACCTGATGAAAACGGTTAATTTTTCAGCATTTTTGACTGATATAGCCATCCTCACATCCAGAGCACTTTACGTCTTGCTATCCCTCCATCCAAAAACGGCATTTATATTCTTTTCTGTTCTAAAACGGAGTGAAGGATTCTTTAAGGGGTTAATTTCCCCGCCCTATCATCCTGTCATGACCTCCTGAAAGGAAAACACCATGACGATTTACCACTCCGTCACCGAACTGATTGGCCACACCCCGCTTATCCAGCTGCATAAGCTTGATACCGCTCTCTGCTCGTTGTTTCTGAAGCTGGAAAACCAGAACCCGGGCGGTTCGATTAAAGACCGCGTTGCACTGTCGATGATTAACGAAGCGGAGCGCAACGGTCAGCTGCAGCCAGGCGGTACCATCATTGAGGCGACGGCGGGAAATACCGGTCTTGGCCTGGCCTTGATCGCCGCGCAGAAAGGCTATTCGCTGATCCTGGTGGTGCCAGACAAAATGAGCCGCGAGAAGATTTTCCACCTGCGGGCACTGGGGGCTCAGGTGGTACTGACCCGCTCCGATGTCAATAAGGGCCACCCTGCCTACTATCAGGATTACGCGCAACGTCTGGCGAATGAACTGCCGGGGGCGTATTACATCGATCAGTTTAATAACGAAGCCAACCCGCTGGCGCACCGCACCACCACCGCGCCTGAATTGTATGAACAGCTTGACGGTAAGATTGACGCCATCGTCGTCGGCGTGGGGTCTGGCGGGACGCTGGGTGGGCTACAGGCGTGGTTCGCTGAGCACTCACCGCAGACTGAATTTGTACTGGCCGACCCGGCCGGTTCGGTCCTGGCCGATCAGGTAGAAACGGGACGCTATCAGGATGCGGGTTCGTGGCTGGTTGAGGGGATTGGTGAAGACTTTATTCCTCCGCTGGCACACATCGAAGGGGTGAATCGTGCCTGGCGCATCACCGATCGCGAAGCTTTCACCACCGCCCGCGAGCTGCTGAAAACGGAAGGCATCCTGGCAGGCTCCTCCAGCGGCACCCTGCTGGCGGCTGCGCTGAAATATTGCCAGGCCCAGACCACCCCGAAACGGGTTGTGACCTTCGCCTGCGACAGTGGCAACAAATATCTCTCAAAGATGTTCAACGATGACTGGATGCGCCAGCAGGGTTTGATCTCCCGGCCGCAGGCTGGAGATCTCTCCGACTATATTGCCCTGCGCCACGATGAAGGCGCAACCGTCACCGCCGCGCCGGATGACACCCTCTCCACCGTACTGGCGCGGATGCGTTTGTATGACATCTCCCAGCTGCCGGTCCTGGAGAACGGTCAGGTCGTGGGCATCATCGACGAGTGGGATCTTCTGCGCCATATCGGTGGCGATGGCGACCGCTTCTCGCTTCCCGTGACCGCGGCAATGACCCGTCAGGTGGAGTTCCTCGATAAAAACGCCCCGGAAAGCGCCCTGAACGCCATTTTCGATCGCGGTCTGGTGGCGGTCATTAATGACAATGACCGCTTCCTGGGCCTGATTACGCGCAGCGATGTTCTTACCGCCTGGCGCAACCGTCTTCAGCAATAAAGGAATACATGATGAAAAATCTGGCAACCCTGAGCGTACACAGCGGTGAGTTTAACGATCGGCATGGCGCGGTCATGCCCCCGATTTACGCCACCTCCACGTTTGCGCAACCGTCACCCGGCGAGCACACCGGCTATGAATATTCGCGCAGCGGCAACCCGACCCGCCATGCGCTGGAAACCGCCATCGCCGAACTGGAAGGCGGGACCCGCGGCTATGCCTTCGCTTCCGGCCTCGCCGCCATCTCTACCGTGCTTGAACTGCTGGATAAAGACAGCCATATCGTCGCCATTGACGATGTCTACGGCGGGACCTGGCGCCTGATTGAAAACGTGCGCAAACGTAGCACCGGCCTGCAGGTGAGCTGGGTCAAGCCGGACGATTTGGCCGGTCTTGAAGCCGCCATTCGGCCGGATACGCGGATGGTATGGGTTGAAACGCCAACCAATCCGTTGCTTAAACTGGCGGATCTGGCGGCTATCGCCGACATCGCCCGTCGTCATCACGTCATCAGCGTGGCCGATAATACCTTCGCGTCGCCCATCATCCATCGCCCGCTGGAAACGGGTTTCGACATCGTCGTGCACTCTGCCACCAAATACCTGAATGGTCACTCGGACGTGGTCGCCGGACTGGCGGTTGTGGGAAATAACGCCGCGCTGGCGGACAAGCTTGCCTACCTGCAGAACGCGGTCGGCGGTGTACTGGATCCGTTTAGCAGCTTCCTGACGCTGCGCGGTATTCGTACGCTGTCGCTGCGGGTAGAAAAGCACAGCACCAACGCGCTGGCCATTGCGCAATGGCTGGAGCAACAGCCGCAGGTCGAAAAGGTATTTTATCCTGGGCTGGAATCACACCCGCAATATTCGCTTGCCCGCACGCAGATGGCGCTGCCGGGCGGCATGATTTCTCTGGTGGTGAAAGGCGATGCGCAACGGGCCACAGAGGTGATCCGCGCACTGAAATTATTCACCCTCGCCGAAAGCCTGGGTGGCGTGGAAAGTCTGGTCAGCCAGCCTTACAGCATGACTCACGCTTCGATTCCGCTTGAACAGCGGCTGGCCAACGGCATAGTACCGCAGCTGATTCGCCTGTCCGTGGGCATTGAAGATGCCAAAGATCTGATTGCCGACCTCAGCCAGGCGCTGAAAAACTAAGCAAAACGCGGCAGGTCACGCACCTGCCGCGATAAGATGTCATCTAACCTTAACGCCTTGATAACAATCTCATGTGGATCTGCACAGATTATTTTTGAAACGCTGTTTTCATTTTCCTTTTATCTTAAAATCAGCGTATAATGCGCGCCTAATCCCTGGTGAATGGTTTCAGCGCTTGGAATACAAAAAACAACGTACAACTACTCCTCTCCTTCGTTGGGCTGTCACTCAGGCACACTTTCTTCTGCACGCTCATTTGATGTCTCCTATCCTTAGTGCGTGTCATATACTCTTTTGCAACACAGGTTTGACTCCGCGGCGGTGCGCCCCCGGAGCGAGATTTCCATATCCTTCCCAACTTAAAGACTAAGACTGTCATGAAAAAGACGAAAATTGTTTGTACTATCGGCCCGAAAACCGAATCTGAAGAGATGCTGAGCAAAATGCTGGACGCCGGCATGAACGTTATGCGTCTGAACTTCTCCCACGGTGACTATGCTGAACACGGTCAGCGTATCCAGAACTTGCGCAACGTGATGAGCAAGACCGGTAAAAAAGCAGCCATCCTGCTGGATACCAAAGGTCCAGAAATCCGCACCATCAAACTGGAAGGCGGTAACGACGTCTCTCTGAAAGCCGGCCAGACCTTCACCTTCACCACTGACAAGACTGTTGTCGGTAACAACGAAATCGTTGCGGTCACCTATGAAGGTTTCACCAGCGACCTGTCCGTTGGCAACACCGTGCTGGTAGACGATGGCCTGATCGGCATGGAAGTGACCGCCATCGAAGGTAACAAGGTTATCTGTAAAGTGCTGAACAACGGCGACCTGGGTGAAAACAAAGGCGTTAACCTGCCAGGCGTTTCCATCGCGCTGCCAGCCCTGGCTGAAAAAGACAAACAAGACCTGATCTTCGGTTGCGAGCAAGGCGTCGACTTCGTTGCGGCATCCTTCATCCGTAAACGTTCCGACGTGGTTGAAATCCGTGAGCACCTGAAAGCGCACGGCGGCGAGAAGATCCAGATCATCTCCAAAATCGAAAACCAGGAAGGCCTGAACAACTTCGACGAAATCCTCGAAGCATCAGACGGCATCATGGTTGCACGTGGTGACCTGGGTGTTGAAATCCCGGTTGAAGAAGTTATCTTCGCGCAGAAGATGATGATCGAGAAGTGTGTTCGCGCGCGTAAAGTGGTTATCACCGCAACGCAGATGCTGGATTCCATGATCAAAAACCCACGCCCAACCCGCGCAGAAGCTGGCGACGTGGCTAACGCCATCCTCGACGGTACCGATGCAGTCATGCTGTCCGGCGAATCCGCGAAAGGTAAATACCCGCTGGAAGCCGTTGGCATTATGGCGACCATTTGCGAACGTACTGACCGCGTGATGACCAGCCGTCTGGACTTCAACAACGACAGCCGCAAACTGCGTATTACCGAAGCAGTCTGCCGCGGTGCGGTAGAAACCGCTGAGAAACTGGAAGCGCCTCTGATTGTGGTTGCCACCCAGGGCGGTAAATCTGCTCGCGCAGTCCGTAAATACTTCCCGGACGCGACGATCCTGGCGCTGACCACTAACGAAACCACTGCCCGTCAGCTGGTGCTGAGCAAAGGCGTGGTTGCGCATCTGGTGAAAGAAATCGCGTCTACTGACGATTTCTACATTCAGGGTAAAGCGCTGGCGCTGGAAAGCGGCCTGGCACAGAAAGGCGACGTTGTGGTCATGGTTTCTGGTGCGCTGGTACCAAGCGGAACCACCAACACAGCATCTGTTCACGTGCTGTAATAATTCCCGAACGAATTAATTTTCATAAAAAGCGTCCTCCGGGACGCTTTTTTTATTTCATGCATTAGCCAAAGTCATTCAAAAAGCAAATCGGGTTTCTCTATTTAATTGCGAATTATCTAAGATGAATCCGATGAAAAATGCCTTTTTTTACAGAGCTTTTTGCCAAAAAAGGGCCGATTCGATGCTTCTTTGAGCGAACGATCAAAAATAGGCGTATTCCCATCAAAAAAATATTCTCAACCTAAAAAACTTTGTGTAATACTTGTAACGCTACATGGAGATTAACTCAATCTAGAGGGTATTAATAATGAATCGTACTAAACTGGTACTGGGCGCGGTAATCCTGGGTTCTACTCTGCTGGCTGGTTGCTCCAGCAACGCTAAAATCGATCAGCTGTCTTCTGACGTTCAGACTCTGAACGCTAAAGTTGACCAGCTGAGCAACGACGTGAACGCAATGCGTTCCGACGTTCAGGCTGCTAAAGACGACGCAGCTCGCGCTAACCAGCGTCTGGACAACCAGGCTACTAAATACCGTAAGTAATAGTACCTGTTAATAAAATGGCGCACATTGTGCGCCATTTTTTTTGTCTGCGTCAAACCCCTACTGCGTCACCTTCTCACCGTCATTTTCCGCGACCACAGCGGATGTCCGACTGTTCTGTACTGACAACACGTTCTGACGCGCTGACGCGCCGTTATCGGCCGACACGGCTACCGGGATCCCCGCGCGGCGTGACAAGGCTTTATCGATAAGCGCTTTATCACTTCCTGACTGCGAGACAAACGTCGCAAAGTCTGCGGAATGCGAAATGGGTGTCATCTGGGGGTTTTCACCCTCAACCTGCGCCAGCGGACGATGCACTTCAATATAGCGTTTACCGTCAGGCTCAACGGAGAACTTCACCGGCTCATTAATGATTTGCACCCGCGTGCCGACCCGCACCTGCTCAAACAGCGCTTTGATATCTGGCGCGTTCATGCGCATACAGCCGGAGCTGACCCGCAGGCCGACGCTGTCCGGCGCACTGGTGCCGTGTATCAGGTATTCCCCGTGCCCCACGCCTAAACGCAATGCAAAGCGTCCTAGCGGGTTATTTGGCCCGGCCGGGACCACGGGCGGTAATTTAATGCCCTGCTCCAGAGAGCGCGCTCTGATGCCCGGTGTTGGGGTCCAGGTAGGATTAGGGATCTTCTGGCTGACCCGGGTGGTGGTGACCGGCGTTTCAAGTCCCAGTTGCCCAATGCCGAGCGGGAAAACCTGAACGATGTTTTCGCCCGGCGGGAAGTAGTAAAGCCGCAGCTCCGCCAGGTTCACGACAATCCCCTCACGGGGCGTGTCGGGCAACAGCATCTGCGAAGGGATCGTGATCACCGTCCCCGGCGCAGGGTTTACCGGCGCAATAGTATTATTGGCTTCAAGGATAAGCTGCGCTGCAGTATTAAACCGGCGAGCGATGGTCTGAAGTTTATTATCCCCTTCCTGTATCGTGTAGGTTTGATTTTGCCCAATCAGACGGCTGCCTGCGGGCGGCAACGGGTAATCCATCGCGCGGGCCGAATTAAGAGCACCGAGCGAACCCAGGAGTAATAGAGTTATTAGAGACGCGCGCTTCATGCTGAGATTCCTTATTCACTGGCCGGATGCCAGAAAGCTGAAAAACCAGCGAGGCGGGAACCACCTCGCGAAACAGAATGAATGCTGTTCTGTAAGTCTAGCTAAGGATTGCAGCTTTGGCGCGGATGGCGCGAATCATCGCTTCCAGCCCCTGGGAACGGGACGGAGTGAGGTGTTGGGTCAGGGCCATTTTTTCAAACCACGGGCGGACATCAAAAGCGACAATATCCTGCGCTGACATCTGGTGATAGAGAATAAATACCAACGCAATAAGCCCTTTCACAATAGCGGCATCACTGTCGCCCTGTAATTCGATCACGCCGTCGCGCGTCTGCTCCATCACAATCCAGACCTGGCTCTGACAGCCCTGTATAATATTTTCCGGGTTGTGTGCCTCTTCGCTGAGCGGCGGTAAACGCTGGCCCAGTTCAATGATATAGAGGTACTTCTCTTCCCAGTTTGCGCAACGCCCGAAGTTACGCAGTAATTTTTCTTTATCCGGCAAATCTGCCATCTTTCGCCTCTCCGTTAGCCCAGCAACTGGTGAATGCGTTTAAGCCCCGCCACCAGCCTGTCGACCTCTTCCGTTGTGTTGTACATCACCAGCGATGCGCGGCACATCGCCGGCACCTGGTAAAACGCCATCAACGGCATAGCACAGTGGTGTCCGGTACGCACGGCCACGCCGTAATTATCGAGGAAACTGCCCACATCGTATGCATGGTGTTTACCGAGATTGAACGCAATTACCCCCTGGCGGTCCGCCGGGCCGTACAGGGTCAGCGCCGGTACGCTGGCAAGCTCCTGCAGCGCGTAGTGCATCAGCAGTTGTTCGTACTCCTGAATCGCGTCAAGGCCAACAGACGTGACATAGGCGATGGCCGCCCCCAGCCCGATAATCCCGCCGGTATTCGGCGTGCCAGCTTCAAAGCGCCACGGCGCGCGTGCATAGGTGGTCCCTTCCGACAGACTGACGGTCGCGATCATCGAGCCGCCCCCTTCCCACGGTGGCATCGCCTGCAGAATATCTTCTTTCACGTACAGCACGCCAATCCCGGTCGGCCCATAGAGCTTGTGCCCGGAGAAGACGTAGAAATCGCAGTCCAGCGCCTGGACGTCGACCGCGTGGTGCATGACCGCCTGCGCACCATCAATCAGCACCTTCGCGCCGGCCTGGTGGGCTTTCTCAATAATCGCTGCCACCGGGTTCTCGGTTCCCAGCACGTTAGAAACCTGGGTCACGGCCACCAGCCGCGTACGCGCATCCAGCAACGCGTCGAGTTGCTCAAGCTGCAGGGTGCCATCAACATTCAATGGGATCACCCTCAGTTGCGCACCGACACGCTCACAGAGCATCTGCCACGGCACGATATTGGCATGGTGCTCCATCTGGGTGATGATGATGTTATCCCCCGCGTGGACCTGCGCGTTGCCCCAGCTGTTGGCGACGAGGTTGATCCCCTCGGTGGTACCGCGCACAAACACCAGTTCCTCTGGCGAGCGTGCATTGAGGAAAGCGGCGATTTGGGTACGCACATTTTCCATACGCTGGGTCGCCTCCGCACTCAGGGTGTGGATCCCCCGGTGCACGGCAGCATAACCGTGGCGGTAGAATTCCGCTTCCGCTTCGATCACCTGATTCGGTTTCTGCGCGCTGGCCGCACTGTCCAGATACGCCAGGGGCAGACCGTTCACTTCACGGGTCAGAACCGGAAAATCTGCCCGTACTTTCTCTACGGGAAAACTCATGCTTCGCCTCCAGGCAGACGCTGCCCGATACGGGCCAACACCTGCTGTTTTAACAGGCCATCGTGCAGCGCTTCCGTCAGTTCAGCGGCAAACGCATAGATAATCATTTGCTGCGCCGCCTGCTGGTCGATACCGCGGGAGCGTAAATAGAACATCTGTTCGTCATCAATTCGCCCGACCGTCGCGCCATGGCTGCACTTCACGTCATCAGCATAGATTTCAAGCTGTGGTTTGGTGTCCACTTCCGCCAGGCGTCCTAACAGCAGGTTGTTGTTGGTCATCTGCCCGTCGGTTTTAATCGCGTGCTGCGCCACGTTAATCAGGCCGTTAAACACCGCCCGCCCTTTGTCGCTGACAATGGTTTTGTGCAGCTGGCGACTGTTACAGTAGCCTTTGTTGTGCTCAAGCCAGGTGCGTGTATCGCACACTTGCGTTTTAACCGGCATCGCCAGGCTGTTGATGCGAAGCGTTGTATTCTCGCCGTTAAGCTGCGTGCTGGTGTTATGGCGCAGTACCGCGCCGCCCAGCAAAAAGCTGTGGCTGTATGCCGCGGCATCTTGTCCAAGCAGCATGTCGTTATGCGCAAAGTGGTGGCTCTGCGGGTTTTCAAACGCCAGTTTGATATGGTGAAGCTGGGCATTGGCGGCAACATGCATTGTCAAACGCGCCCCGGTAAAGTGCCGGGCCTCGTTGAGGCTGACGTAATGCTCAATCACCGTGGCCTCCGCCCCTTCCGCCAGCTCAAGATGGTGGCGGTAGTGAGCAGTGTTGATCTCGTCGCCGTCTGCTCCCTGAGTGATGTGCATCAGCAGCAGTGGTTTTACCGGACGCTGGTTACGCTTAACGCGAATATGCGTCACGCTCCGCGCCAGGCTCTCGGTGAGATGCAGGAAGACCTCAGGCTGTACCGGGGCGCTCAGGTTCTGACGGTCATCGTTAATGGCAATCTCAAACCCACAGTCCTGGGTGCTGTCACTCAGCTCAGGGCGGAACTGACCATCGACGAAGACCAGACGCACGGCATCCACGGTCAATGCCAGGGCATCGCGCTGCGCCGGGCTGATGTCTGCCAGGCGGGTGACAAACTCGCCGTTCAGCAGGCCATCAAGCGGCGTGTACTTCCAGTTCTCCTGCTTGCGTGACGGCAAACCGAGACGCAGCATCTGCTGCAGGTGCTGTTGCGCCTGTTCCGAGCGCGTATTGCCCTGCGCTTCAAACAGACGGTGCCACTGCTGGAGCGCATTACTGCTGTTCGGTAAGCCAGCCATAACCCTGCTCCTCCAGTTGTTTAACCAGCGTGAAATCACCGGATTTCACAATACGCCCCTGGTAAAGCACATGGACGTAATCCGGCTTGATGTAATCCAGAATACGCTGGTAGTGAGTGACGATGATGAACGCGCGTTTGCCGTCGCGCAGGGAGTTCACCCCGTCGGCGACAATCTTCAGGGCATCGATATCCAGACCGGAGTCGGTCTCATCCAGAATACACAGTTCAGGCTCAAGGACCGCCATCTGCAGAATGTCGTTACGCTTTTTCTCACCGCCTGAGAAACCGACGTTGACCGAGCGGGTCAGCAGGTCTTCCGGCATTTTCAGCAACTTAATCTTCTCTTCCATCAGGTCCTGGAAATCAAAGCGGTCCAGCGCTTCCAGTCCGCGATATTTACGTACCGCGTTCAGCGCCGTTTGCAGAAAGAACTGGTTACTCACCCCCGGGATCTCCACCGGATACTGAAAGGCCATAAAGATACCTTCACCGGCCCGCTCTTCCACCGACATCTCCAGCAAATCTTTGCCGTTAAACTCGACCGACCCGTGGGTCACTTCGTAATCTTCGCGCCCTGCCAGCGTCGCGGAGAGCGTACTTTTCCCGGAGCCATTGGGCCCCATAATGGCGTGGACTTCACCCGGTTTGACGTCAAAATTGAGACCACGCAGGATCTCTTTGTCTTCCACGCTAACCTGTAAATCTTTAATACTTAACATGTGCTTTCCTTAACCGACGCTGTGTTCAAGACTAATGGCGAGGAGTTTCTGGGCTTCAACGGCAAATTCCAGCGGCAGTTCAGAGAACACATCCTTACAGAAGCCGTTCACAATCATTGAGATGGCATCTTCCTCACTGATCCCGCGCTGCAGGCAGTAGAAGAGCTGATCTTCCCCAATACGTGACGTCGTCGCCTCGTGCTCAAGCTGGGCGGTATTGTTACGGCATTCAACGTACGGGAAGGTGTGTGCCCCGCACTCTGCGCCAATTAACATTGAGTCACACTGGGTAAAGTTTCGGGCATTGGTGGCCGTCGGCATGATTTTGACCAGCCCACGATAGCTGTTCTGACTGTGCCCGGCTGAGATGCCTTTGGAAATAATGGTCGACCGGGTGTTTTTACCGATGTGGATCATCTTGGTACCCGTATCTGCCTGCTGATGGCCGCTGGTCAGCGCCACGGAGTAGAACTCACCGATCGAGTTATCCCCACGCAGAATACAGCTCGGGTATTTCCAGGTGATCGCAGAGCCGGTTTCCGACTGGGTCCAGGACATTTTGCTGTTTTCGCCTTCGCACAGCGCACGCTTGGTCACGAAGTTCAGAATACCGCCGGTGTTGCCATCGCCCGGGAACCAGTTCTGCACCGTGGAGTATTTCACCTCGGCATCTTTATGGATGATGACTTCAACCACCGCGGCGTGAAGCTGGTAGCTGTCACGGACCGGTGCGGAGCAGCCTTCAATGTAACTGACGTAGCTGCCTTCATCGGCCACCAGAATGGTGCGTTCGAACTGACCGGTTTTTTCCGCGTTGATGCGGAAATACGTCGACAACTCCATCGGGCAGCGAACGCCTTTTGGCACGTAGATAAAGGTGCCATCAGACGCTACCGCCGCATTAAGCGCGGCAAAAAAGTTATCGTTACTTGGCACCACGGTGCCGATGTACTTTTTCACCAGCTCAGGGTGCTCGTGAATCGCTTCGCCGAAGGAGCAGAAAATAATCCCCTGCTCTGCCAGTTTTTCACGGTAGGTTGTCGCCACTGAGACGGAGTCAAAAATGGCGTCCACCGCCACCTCTTTCCCTTCGCGAACGGGCACCCCCAGCTGGTTAAACGCCTCTTCCACTTCTTTGCTCAGGAAGCTGTTGTCCGCACCGGTTTGCTGCACCGCGCCAGGCTGTGAGGCGCAGGTGTCGTCGCAACTCCCGCAGGATGGCGCAGAGTAGTAGCTGTAATCCTGATAGTTCAGCTTGTCATAATGCGCTTTCAGCCAGTGAGGTTCTTCCATTTCCAGCCAGGCCCGGAAGGCGCTCAGACGAAACTCCAGCATCCACTCAGGTTCATTGCGTTTGGCCGAGATCGCCCGGACGACATCTTCATTGATGCCTTTCGCCAGTTCATCGGTCTGCAGCTGGGTAAAGAACCCCTCTTTATAATTGAGGTGGCCGCCACTCCAGGTGTTAACATCACTCGTTGCTTCAGTATTACGAGACATAGTACCGCCTATACCCCAAAGCTTTCGCCGCACCCACATTCGTTCTGGGCTTTCGGGTTATGAAATTTGAATAACTGGTTTAAACCTTCACGTACGTAGTCCACTTCCGTGCCGTCAATAAACGGCATGGCCTGCAGGGCGACATACAATTTTGCGCCGTCAGTTTCGAATACCAGATCATCTTTCTCGGGTTCTGTGACGGTATCGAGCACGTAACCGAATCCTGCGCAGCCGGTCTGTTTCACCCCCAGGCGCACGCCGAGGATCTCTGGCTTTTTCGCCACAAGTTCGTGAATATGTGCCGCCGCCGCTGGCGTGAGCGTTAAGCCACGCCAGGCGAAGTCGGCAGGATTGAAGGTTTCTGAATGCAGTTCCATAGGTCCACCTCATCTAATAAGCCCCAGGGCATAACACCATGTTAGTGATAACGATTATCACTTCAACCCTCTGTCAGCAGGGGCATTGGGCTAAATCGCCCTTTTTGCATACTTTTATTAAGCATAGACCCTGTCAGCGGATGCGGGCGGGATGGATTTAATTGTGCAATACTTTGAAAAATAATGGGTTATCGAATCAGAAAAGTGGAGTAAAGGGGAAAAGTAAAATATGCATCGGAAATGCCTATTTTTAAGATAGATTTTATCCAGAGAAACGACGGGCAAAAAAAAAGGCCTTCAAGGCCTGCGGAAATTAATGATGAAAGGAGACAACAAAACCCTGTTCACGCCAGTGGTCAAGCAGTTCCTGCTGACGCGGCGTTGGCGCTTTACCGGTCCAGACGAAAATTCTTTGCCCAGGAAAAAGCTCCGGACGAGGGGAATCAATCGGGTCGGCCAGCACGTCAATATGCCACCCCTTTTGTGCCAGACGCGCAGCCTCAAGCCACAGGTGGGTGCGGTCATCACACTCCCAGCCAATAAGCAGAGCATCTTTACCGGCTTTCTTACGTGACTCCGCCAGGCTTGCGACAGCAAACTCTATCAGCACACCGTCAAGCAGGCTCGCCATATGACGCACCGTATTTTGATCCTGATTCATTCGCTGACGAACGGGAGAAATAATATTATCGATAAGCGCATCCATCGCGTGATCGCGGCGGAACTCGCCTATTTTGGCGCGCAGCTTTGCCGGGCTGGCATAACGCAAAACCGTCATCATCTCTTCCTGGATTGATGCCCAGTTACCCTGAGTCATCACTTCTTTGTTTTCCAGCAAGCCTTTGACTTTGCCGACCGAAACGCCGCTTTTCATCAGGCGTTTGATCTCTTCAATACGCAGGATATCTTCATCGTCAAACTGACGATGGCCCCCTTCGCTTCGCTGCGGCTTCAACAATCCATAACGGCGCTGCCAGGCACGCAGCGTAACGGGGTTGATACCGCATCGTTCGGCCACTTCGCCGATACTGTAATAGGCCATTAACTCCCTCACGCTTAGAACTTCCATACCCAACCAGACCAACCTTATCAGATTGTACAAACCATTTGTATAACTAAGGCCTCTTTTTGAGCGGGTGAAGGGTATACAAGTTCCTTCACCCGTTAATGTATTGTTGTACAAATTTTGCCGCGCGTACAGTCAAGCTTGCAGGTTTATGTACAGCTTTCTCAAAATTCAAACTTCTTCTCTGGCCACGCGATCGCCGGAATTCCCCCGTGACGCGGGCTGGCAAACAGATGCCCCTGGAACTGGGAAATGCCTGCAGACTCCAGCCACATCCACTCTTCAGGCTTCTCAACGCCAACGGCACAGAACTGGATCTCCAGCGAGGAACAGCAGGTGATAATCGCCTGAATGATGGCCTGCCGCGGGCCGCTTTTGTGCACATTCGCGACCAGATCGCGGTTAATCTTAATTCTGTCAGGCTGGAATTGCGCCAGTAACTGCAGACCGGCAAAACCGGCACCAAAGTGATCGATGGTTACGCTGATACCGGCACTTTTTAGCTGCCTGACCGAATGGGTAAACTCTTCAAAACGGGAAATCGCTTCGCTCTCGGTGAATTCCACCACAACCTGCTCCGGCACAAAGCCATTCGCGTCAATGGCCGTCAGCAGGAAATCCACGGCGCCAGGCACGTTGACCAGCGTCATGGGCAGCAGGTTAATGGATAATGTCTGATCCTGTAATCCCAGTGCGCTCGCCATGGAGAGCGCGACCTGCTTGCTTTTCAAATCAGAGGCGTACACTTCTTCACGAGGAATTTGGGCAAAATAGGCCCCAGGCGATTCACCGGTGGGCGTGCGGATCAAGGCCTCCCAGGAGACGACCTGCTGCATAAACGGATCCACGATAGGCTGGAACGCAAAGCTGCAATCCGCACCTTTAGCCACCACCTCCGGTTGCGCCGATAAAGGCGTCTCTTCCGGGATAAAATCCCAGGCATCTGCAGGGGGCAGTTCAAAGTAGTTGGCTTTCTCCGTGGCCTCCACGAAAGTGCGGAAAAACTGCAGGGCGCGATCGCTATATGTCAGCTGATACCTGCTGGTGCCTTTGTCGAGAACCTGCTGAAGCACCTCTTCCCTGTCGAACTGACGCAAGTCAAAAAGCTCCATGCCAACCTTGCCGAAGCGTCGGGAGGGGCCGTGATCGCGCATCAGCTCCACCACGTTATGGTGGCGCGTGTCCTGGCAAATCTGCTCGTAAATGGATGAAACGTTTTCCGCTGGGCCTTCGAGCAACTGAAAAAAATGCGTGCCGTTAAACAGCAAGATCCCCGTGACATTGGATTGCCGGTTTTTACTATTTGCAGCAGCTACCATGTTTTCCAGCGCTTTCACTGGAACGTCCTCGCAGATATGACTGCGGTATATGATGGTTGTAAGCATGCTTATCCTGAAGGGGGTTAGGGGTTGGCCACAAAAACACGTCGGTAAACATCTGTTATAGCATATTAATTACGTGACAAATAATTTACATCTCAACCATTTACGGCACCTAATGCATCCGTTTCCTGCGTTGTACAACTTATCCATCACCGGGCGTATTGTACAATATATTCTGTAACGGAAATGCTTCACTTTCATGACTCAACAGACTGATAAACATAGAATTTATAAAATATATCACAATTATTTTAAAAAATTGTACATTTTCTATGTACAGATTTGGAAATTGTGTATACCTTAAATGTAACGTTAGTGATTACATTTTTTTACAGGAGCGAAACATGCAGCAGAAGGACTATGTCGCAGATTCAGCAGCAGCGATCGCGCACTACTTCGAGAAGGCCGCGCTTCCTACCCAACAGGAGACGCTCGGTCAGGTCGTGGTTGAGATTCTTAGCGACGGGCGAAATCTGAATCGCAAATCGCTCTGTACCAAACTCTTAAGCCGCCTCGAAAAGGCCGATGGGCCTGAAGAGGAACAGCATTACCACATGCTGCTTGGTCTGCTTTTCGAACGGTAATGTTATGAACAGCAGTGATGCAGACCGACTGATTGACCAGCTTATCGGTGAAGCCGTTCTTTCTCTTTTGAAAGAGCGAGGCCCCGTCACAACCGAAGCTCTGGTTCAGCGTCTGCGGGATATGAAAGCGCATGAAAAGGATCCCCAGCGGCGGGAGACACTTGCGATGGTGATTGCCGACATCGGTTCAAACAACATCGCCCTGAAACGTCGCAGAACCGCGC
Organism: Enterobacter sp. V89_11; assembly: GCF_029967775.1. NCBI lineage: Bacteria > Pseudomonadati > Pseudomonadota > Gammaproteobacteria > Enterobacterales > Enterobacteriaceae > Enterobacter > Enterobacter sp. V89_11. The sequence goes on from NZ_JASCAN010000026.1 coordinate 142,075, forward strand.
AAGGACGAACGGATAGAGAGGGATCTCTCAACGTTAAAAGAGACAATGTAGTGCCGTTATTTGGAAATGGAAAACCGTCCGATCCCAGGAAAATACATTGACTGCAATTTTACAGCTACGGTGAGAACAAATGAGACAAAATATTCAGCTTCAACCCGAATACCATTCCGCTTTTTTAGAAAGCGCGCTGTCGGAATATTTCCGTCACGCAGGCGATCGTTTTGCTGAAGAGTCCGCTGTTTTTTCTACTGCAGTACGCTGTGTTCTGGCTTCTGAAGGACACCTGTCCAACAAAGCGATTATTCTGTGGCTGATCCAGACGCTGGAATCCACAAACGACGTTGTGCAGGCAGATGTCATTCGTAAGACCCTGGAAATCGTTGTGGGTCACACCATGGACGATCTCTAAAAACCCTCCCCTCTGTGAAGGCTAACGTGTCATCGTCAAAACTGACGATCGGGCTGACGATGACACGTTCCCTCCTCGTATAACACCCTGTAAAACCTACAAAGTAAATATGGCATGGTTCCTGCTTACTCCCGTTTACGGGACTGGGCTACCCAGTCAACTTTGCTTCATTTCTTAACAGGTCTGTTATTGATGAAAAAAATCGCCAGCGTCTGCCCCTACTGTGGTGCAGGCTGCAAATTAAACCTTGTCGTCGAAAATAACCGTATCCTCCGTGCCGAAGCGGCCGAAGGCGTAACAAACCAGGGCACCCTGTGCCTGAAAGGCTTTTATGGCTGGGACTTCCTGAACGATACGCGTCTGCTTACCCCCCGTCTGACTCAGCCCATGATCCGCTACCACAAGGGAGAGGCTTTTACCCCCGTCACCTGGGAAGAGGCGATCCGCTATACCGCCCATAAACTCAGGAGCATAAAAGAGCAGTATGGCCCGCGGTCCATCATGACCACCGGTTCCTCCCGGGGAACAGGGAATGAAACGAACTATGTGATGCAAAAATTTGCCCGTGCGGTACTGAATACCAACAACGTGGACTGCTGCGCGCGCGTCTGTCACGGCCCTTCTGTTGCCGGGTTACAGGAAACCCTCGGCAACGGTGCAATGAGCAATTCCATTAACGATATTGAAAACTCAAAATGTCTGCTGGTGTTTGGCTATAACTGCGCCGATTCGCACCCCATCGTCGCCCGTCGGGTCTTAAAAGCCCGCGAAAATGGCGCGAAAATTATCGTCTGCGATCCCCGTCGTATTGAAACCGCACGCATTGCCGACCAGCACCTGCAGCTGAAAAACGGCAGCAACATGGCACTGGTCAATGCGTTTGGCTATGTCCTTCTGGAAGAGGAGCTGTACGACAAAAACTACGTCGCGCGCTTCACCGAAGGGCTTGACGCTTATCGGGAAACGGTTAAAGACTACGCGCCCGAAAACGTCGAACATCTCACCGGCATTCCAGCCCGGGATGTGCGTCAGGCGATGCGGACGTTCGCGGCTGCGCCTTCCGCCACCGTCATGTGGGGCATGGGCGTAACGCAATTTGGTCAGGCTGTAGACGTGGTCAAAGGTCTCTCCAGCCTGGCGCTGCTGACCGGAAATCTTGGTCGACCTGCCGTCGGCGTTGGGCCAGTACGTGGTCAAAACAACGTTCAGGGCGCGTGTGATATGGGCGTTCTGCCCAATATGTTCCCGGGGTATCAGGACGTTACGAACCCGGCGGTCCGGCAGAAATTCGCCACTGCCTGGGGAATCGATGTCGGGATTATGGACAAAGAGGTTGGAACGCGTATCACCGAAGTCCCTCACCTTGCGCTGGAAGGTAAGGTAAAAGCCTATTACATCATGGGCGAGGATCCGCTGCAGACTGAAGCCGATCTGGGGCTGGTGCGCCGCGGTTTTGAAGCACTCGATTTTGTGGTGGTTCAGGACATCTTTATGACGAAAACGGCGGAAGTGGCGGATGTTCTGTTACCTGCCACATCGTGGGGAGAACACGGGGGCGTCTTTACCTGTGCCGACCGCGGTTTCCAGCGTTTCGGTAAAGCCATTGAGGCCAGCGGCAACGTGAAACGTGACTGGGAGATCATCAGCCTGCTTGCTACCGAAATGGGCTATCCGATGCATTACGCATCCAACCAGCAGATCTGGGACGAGATGCGCGAGCTCTGTCCGCTGTTCTATGGCGTGACATACGAAAAAATGGGTGAAATGGGCCATGTGCAATGGCCGTGTCCAACGCTCGATCACCCCGGGACGCCGTATCTCTATAAAGATAACCAGTTCGATACGCCGAGCGGCAAAGGCCAGCTTTTTGCGGCAGCCTGGCGCGCGCCAGCCGAGATACCGGACGAAACGTATCCGCTGGTGCTCTGCACCGTGCGCGAGGTCGGCCACTACTCCTGCCGGTCAATGACCGGCAATTGCGCCGCGCTGCAAAGCCTTGCCGACGAACCAGGCCGTGTACAAATGAACCCCCTCGATGCGGACAGCCTGGGCATTAAAGACGGGCAGCTGGTGTGGGTGCATTCCCGTCGGGGCAAAGTCATTACCCGTGCCAGCATCAGCGAGCGCATCAACGCCGGTGCGGTTTATATGACCTACCAGTGGTGGATTGGCGCCTGTAACGAACTGACGCAGGATAACCTTGACCCGGTCTCCAAAACCCCAGAAACCAAGTATTGTGCGGTTAAGCTTGAGGCGATTGAAGACCAACGCTGGGCGGAAGACTTTGCGGCGTCGTCTTATCAGACCATGAAGACGCGGTTAATCACGGCAGTAAACGTCTGAGGAAAAAGAGGCTCGCCACGGCGAGCCTCGTTATACGTTTGCTTATAATCATATGTAACATCGCTAAATATCAGTAGTCATAGATTTTTTGTTCTTTATATAAACGCCTCAAAACAAGGGCGGTCCTGGAAACCCTGTCTCACAGGATCACGAAAAATATTGGGGGTGCCGTTTTTCTTCACCATCCTGTTGAGCAGCGCGATAAGCTCATAATCACTTCGCAGGTTAAATTTTTGCATGATCATGTACTTGTGTGCAAAAACGGTCTTATAGCTGATCTGTAACGCGTCTGCCGTCTGCATAACGGATAAGCCTTTATACAGGTTCATGACGATGCGTATTTGCTGCGGTGATAATATTTTATGCTCGCAATCGAAACAGGACGTTTTCTGCAGCACATGCCCCTTCAACTGCGTTTTACGCCACGCGCACCATACCGTCTCGCCAATCATGTCAAGAGAGGCCCTGCGGGAGATGAAAATAATATCCTGATAACAGGATTGCGACGCCGTAGACCGTTGCTCATCGTCAACCCAGCCGATCACAATGCCTTTTTGCCGTGACTGTAATTCCGGAAAACAGGTCAGGGTTTCTCCCTGGCATAAAGAGAGGACAATAATATCCGCCGTGCTGACGTTATGCGGCGTCATTTCATAATCAAAGTGAATACAGTCATTAAAATTACGCCAAAAGAAATCCATAAAAAAATACTGCAGACCAGACTGAAATAACGAATCCGTCTCGCTAATTAAAATATTCAACATAGACCACACCGACGGGAAGCAAAAATGCGCGTGAAATCCCGCGCGACTTAATTGTATTGCAGCGTAATGACCACCACTGCGCTGAGGGTGCCGGGCGTCGCCCTGCCTCCGGTGGATATAACCGCAGCCTGCATGGCCATCTTCGCCGTCCGGTCTGAGGCGACATATTCCGTCATGCTGGAGCCGTTCCCTTTCAGTATGCCACTTCCGGCCTCGCGCATTGCTATCGCCACGTGGGTGGCCGTACCGCGGTTAATGTAATAGTCGGCGCCGGCAACAGGGTCGGGTGTACCCGTAAAGGTAGCGGTGACGCTACGCGTCCCCACCGGACATTGGGTAAATAACAGATCAAACGTAACCGGGTCTGAGGATGATCCTGGCGTCACCATATTACTCGCCTGGATATTGCCCAGATTAATATCGAGATTCGTATTGCCGTTATTAAACAGGCAGGGTGAGGCCACGATATTTCCGGTGACCCCGATATTTACGCTGTCTGCACATAGCGCTTTGCCGCACAGTAAACCCGACACAAGCAACGCCGCGGGAATTATTTTCATCATCTCACCGGTTATTGATAGGTTATCGTGAGCGTGGCTGACGCATTTGCCGAGCCTGATTCCACGGTGGTTAACGTCTGGTAATAGCGCGCGGTTAACGGGAGCGTCTCCTGTCCTCCCGCAGACTGTTTTAATAACAGGCGACCGTTCATTACCAAAGGAGAACCGTTATAAAGTAGCTGAACCCCTACCCCTTTTGCCGTACCGGCATTCCCCTGACCGGTTAATGCCATGACGCTGGTATTGGCGCTGTCCGGATTTTGCATACCACTGAGTGACACACTGATATTGGTGCCGGCACTGCAGGTTAACCCCAGATTTTGCGTATTTTGGGCGCCGGATGGCGTGGTTCCAATAACGGAGCCAAACGATGAGGCCGGAATATCGCCTATCGGGAACGTCAACTGCGCCGTCGTTATCGTGCATGCCAGCGCATTAATTGTGCCGTCAGTTAACTGGACCGTCAGACCGTCACGATAAACACCGTCACTTCCCTGAAGCGCCACGGTTCCGATAACGCCCGGCGTTAAAGCGCCCGACGTTACCGGGCCGGTCACCACCAGCTCAACTTTTCCACCAAACCAATCCACATAAGACGTCACCGCGTTATACGAAAACGTGTAAGCCGGGTTTTCAAAATAATTCCCCGAGGAAAAGCGAATACCAATACCGCTGACATTGGTGGCATAAACATGGTTACCGTAGCTGCTCAGGTTCCCATTGTTATATCGCATACTGAATCCCAGCATCAGCGGGTTAGAACATCCCGTTAAATAGGTTCCCGTTGATGAAGCAGCGCGAGAAAAAATAATGGTGCCCACGGGGGCATCACGCTGCACGTTAATCGTGCCCACAGATATCGTCGATATTTGCGGCGTGATGGTTGTACAGGTGCCGGCACGGGCGCTATTCCACCCGCTCAGTAAACAGAGCAGGATCAGAGATAAAGCAAATTTCATTTTTAACCTTCCTGGCGGCAAAGCGCGTTAACGTCGGTTATTCCGCCGTAGGTGGGTTGTGCAGGCAGGCTAAACTGCGCGCGGCACTGCTGACCGGGTTGATTTCCCCAGGTTGCCACGATTTCTCCCTGTCCGGGCAGTCCCGTTAAATAGACCTGACCACGGTCGCCCACAATAAAGCTGCTGTTGCTGTCGCCTTTGAGCGTGACGACCGCACCAAACGGAACGGCATATTGCCCGTCGGACAGGGTCATTAGCACCCGCCGCCCGATTTTAGACACATAATCGGCTTCCACTATCGCCCCGCGAGTCGGTGTTACGGTGCGCGTATTAATCTCAAGTTCCACGTCATCCGGCATAGTTTCCGGCTCAAGAGTGATGTCGTTTTTTCGGTATACCGACAGATTGTTAACCACCGTATACCCGCGGTAATCCGTACGAACCCCGGGTTGATTGCGAATATCGACACCGTGTGCACCCGGCGCTTTCACCAGGATATTGGTTTCACCGAGCGGCTGCGAAAGCGTGATGCCGTCACGGTGAGCAATGACGCCCCCCTGCAACCCGTAATTCAGGCGCTCGCTGTGTTTGTCGTAGCTGTAGCCCGCGACAATTTCGCCATAGGTGCCTTTATAGTCGCCGTTCAGGTTGCCGGTATTTCCCGTGCCCTGTGTGCCATAACCTTGCTGCACGTTCCAGTTCAGGGCACTGTTTTCCAGAGACACGCCGTTCAGCCCGACCACGTGCGTCGTGCCGTTGTGCTTACTGGCGTTCATGCCATAGTTAGCCCAGGTACGCGGCAAGAATTTGTCCAACGGTACGCTGACGTTAAAGGCCAGCAACCGATCGTGGTCCGCGTTTTGCGCGCTCCCGCGTCCATTCTTGCTGTAGGTCCAGGTCAAACCGTAACTGACGTTGTTCCAGTCATTGTTGTAGCCCACGCTCCAGGAGGCCATCGCCTGACCAGAATTCCAGTAATCTTCGCGTGCGGCGCTGAGCGTCAGTGAACCCAGCGCGCCGCCCAGCGCCTGGCTCATGGTTAGTTCAGCACGGTTACGCCGCCGATCCCGCAGGGCGCTGCTGTCGCCGTAGGAATCCAGCACGTCCTGCATCCCGTAATAGCCACGGGTTGAATATCGGTATCCCGCAATTGAAAAGTTTGTCCCGGTCTTCGCCATATTTTTGCTGTAACGCGCGCGCAAGGACTGACCGGATGTTTTGTCGGTGTTATTCGGCGTTGACCAGGCCTGGGTCACGTCGGCAGAGATCGCGCCGATATCCCCCATATTTTTACCGACGCCAAACGCCACTGAACGGTATTTATCAGACCCCTGCATCCCGCCGTAAAGGGTGATGCCGTGCTGAATCCCATAAATACCGGTGATTTGACCAAAAGACGTTTTCTCCACGCGGCTGTTGTAGGCGCGATACTGCCCGGCCGTCACCGCATACTTCAGTCGTCCTTCCCGCTGCAGGACCGGCAGCGAGGCATAAGGCAGCGTGAAATGCTGCTCACTCCCGTCAGCCTCTTTGATGGTCACATCCAGATCGCCTGCGCCGCCGGTGGGATACATGTCCGAGATTTCAAACGCGCCTGGCGCCACGTAGCTCTGATAAATTTGATAACCATTCTGGCGGACCACCACCTGCGCATTGGTTCGCGCGATGCCGCGGACCACGGGCGCATAGCCTTTAAGAGAGTCCGGCAGCATGTCATCATCCGAGGCCAACTGACCGCCGCGAAATGGCATACTGTCGAAAACATCCGCCGGTGCGGTACTGTCCCCGATAATCAGCTGTGCTTTCAGCGGAATGACGGCGCGCTGCGCATAGGTATACACATTGTCCCACCGATCCTCACCGCTGGAATCCCGTGACCAGGTGGTGTAATTACGTAAGCGCCACGGCCCGATATTGACCCCGGGGCGCAGGTTGGCGTACTGGCTATCATTCTGGCTGCCGCGAGTGTTCTTCGCCCACGCGTTTGCGCCGCTCAGACTGTAATTAAGCATGGCGGCATTAATCCCCTCATCCCACATCTCTGGCGGGACCGCGTCCCTGGCAGGCAGGTCGATGGCGGCCTGAGGAATGCTGATCACCAGCCGCTGTGCGCCAAACTGAAAATCGCTGCTGGCCTGCGGGATCGCCTGAAGGTTTGCGCATTCACCGTTGTTCGCCGCCAGCTGCGGGAAAAGCGTGGTTCTCACGCCCCACTGTTTTAACTGGTCAAGACTCAGGCACGGCCGGAGGACGTCATTGCCCTTTTCGTCTTTTACTGCAGTAAAGGTGATATCGCGGGTCGCCATTAGCTGGTCATCAAGAACAATATCGACGTGATAGGTGCCGGGTGCCTGCGATCCGGATTCAAATGCCGATAAATCGGTTCTCCCCCTTCCTGGATTATCAAGTTCAACCAGTTCGGCATTAAATGTCTCACCGGCAAAAAGCGCCTGCGATGAACCTGCAAGTATTAATCCGATCACTGTCGCCAGGGGTGCAGGTCGAGCCCGAAAATAGTGTATTGCCATCGCTTTTAACTCATTTATGACAGGCAATGCCCGCGTTTCACCGGTTATAAGGTTGCCTGATGCGCCCCCCCAGGGCTGCCGAAGTCATTAATCACTTTAAACGTCAGTACACTGCCGCTGGCCCCTTGCGGTAACGTGAAACGGACTGAGCCACCGGGTAAGACATACGACACGTCATCGATTTTTTTACCTCCAAGGGTGATTTCATTAAAATTGATGACATACGCGGTCGGGTTATTAACCTGAAGTTCATTCCCGGTTCTGCGCCAGCGTAATTGACTGGCCTGTTCGTCAGGCGTGGACGCGTGCAGCTCAGCGGGCCGATAAATCAGTTTGATGCGCGTTTTAACCGCAATTTGTAATGCGTTCATCTGCGTTGAGGCAGACGGAATCGCTTTAATATTCAGCCAGAATAAACTTTCCCGATCCTGAGGCAGTGCCCCCGTCATCACGATGCGCTCAACGTTTTTTTGCCCGCCATCCAGACGATACAAAGGCGGCGTAATAATAAAAGGCACCTTGCCTGACGCCCCTTCCTGCACGTCGATCCATGACTGAATTAAATACGGTGTACCATCAGGGTTATTCACACTGAGTGACGTTTCCTTTTTAGCGCCATCAAAAATAATGCGCGTACCACCAATAATGACGCCGGCATGAGCCGTTGACAGCATCAGAGATAACAACGCTGTTGCCAGTAAAGGGGTTCTGAAAAAATACATTCTGTTCCTCATAAAATTGGGGGCCGGGGCGGCCCCGACGTTCAGGCAAAAGAGCTAGTTATAAACCACCCAGAAGTTGGCGACAGAATTCGCCGGGCCCGCCGTGACGCTGGCCGTGGTCGAAATATACTGGGCATAGAAATTGAGCGTATTGTCTGCAGAGCTGCTGAGCATGTAGGTGTAACCATTACTGCCATGCAGAGGCAGGTCGGCTTTATCCGCGGTCATCAGGTTGATCGCCACGCCCGTTGCGGCACCCGCCACGGAGGTGTCAATGGCCAGAAGATTGCTATTAGACGCATCCGGAGTACCGTCAAAGCGCACTTTGGCATTCGTGACCGAGACCGGACAGTTTTTCAAAATAATATCGAATTTCGTTGCCGCGGTTCTCGCCCCCGTCGCGGTAAACTCTGTTTTATAATAATCCCCAAGTACAACCACCTGGTTCAGCGATGCCACATCAACATCACAGGCAGAATCCAGAATATTTCCGTTAAAATTAACGGTACCTGCAGCGGCAAACGCATTGGCCATTGTCAGTACGGAACCTGCTGCGATCGTTGCCAGAAGAAGTGTTTTTTTCATCATGCTATATCCTGTATCACTTTATTTATTATTAACATTCAGACAAAAAGACGCGTCGGTTTTTTCACCCACTTAATGTTTTGTCTTTTACAGACAGCAGCAAAAAAAATGAAATAATTTTATTTCATTAAACGTCTGAAGACGCATATGACTTGCTGTCGATGAAATAAAATTTATACAACTCCGTTGACGTCGACAATCATTTTCGGAGTCTTTCCGTAGACCCGTAATTAACAAAAATAAAACATTGTAAATAAGGAATGCCTTATGCATATAACGGGCAGTCTATTAATAGACCGGAGTGTTAAGATCATTAAATTCAAAATGTTAGTCAGGATAATATTGAAAGTCTACTTTTAGACCTGTGCTGCATATTCCCGTAGTCGCTGTTTTTTAAGATAATTCTCTACGCCGGTCACCCATGATCGCAATGAAAGCAGTGGAGCACCTTATGAACACGCGAATGACAGCGGTCCTCACCGATGTAAAATCTACCGTACTGGATTTAAAGCCGTATGCCCATATTGATAAGTTAATCAGTACTGTGCTGCCTTTTACGGAAAGGCATATTCTCGCGAAAGGCGAAATTATTCAGTATCACAATAATGATGTTCGCCTCTGTTTTTTGCTGTTACACGGCAGCGTTGCGCTGCATCGTCGTGGCGATGGTATTGTTTTAAACTCAGAGTCCTCACCTTTTATTCTGGGTGTCAGCAGCCAGTTCTCCTCTGAACATCTGTACGTCAGAGCGCTTGAAACCTCAGAAATAGCGCATGTCTCTCTGGATAATTTTAATAAGATCGTGGCGGAAAAAAACTTATGGGAACATTTTTCAAAGCTACTCATCTATACCGCCTCCCGGGTATACGAGCACTGCGCGCAAATATCGCAGATGTCAGCCTATGACATTATCCGGTTCCAGCTGGTCGAATTGATGCAGGAGCCAGATGCCGTACGGAAAAACATCACGGCGGCAGCGTATATCAAGAGTCGAACCTACCTTTCACGCAGTGGGATTATGCGTATTCTCGCGGAACTGCGTACCGGAAAGTACATCACGATGGAGCGTGGCGTGCTGCTGGAAATCCGTCATTTACCACGTAAATACTGATTAGCCTCGTGTTTACGATAAGGAGTAACGCTATAATCAGGGGGGTTATCGCTACGGGTTATAGGTTATGTCCTCTACTGAAAAAACGCATCGTGGTTCTCCTTACGCGCGAGAACTGATTTCATTCCTGCAACCCTACTGTACCACGCGCAATGTTGCTCCCGGCGAACAGCTGGATCTCCAGGTTAATGGCCAGAGCGTGTGCTATTTGATCCTCGAAGGCACCGTTGCTATCTACCGCAGAAGCGACAACATGATGCTCACCACCGCACGTAGCCCGGCGCTTTTTGGCCTCGCCAATCTGACAGACATCTACTTCAATGATTATCTTAAAACCGTGACCCCCTGCCTGACGGGTATGCTTACCACCGCTCAGGTGGAAGCCGTTATCAAAGAGAATGGGTTATGGGGGTTGTTGTCTAAGCACCTGATGTTTGTTTATAACCGGCTATACAATAATGTGATGCCTCAGGGCGCGCCCACGGCCTATGAGATGATTCGCCAGCAATTGATAAAGCTGATGGATGAAGATGAGAGTTATCGCAACGCCATCACCGCAGAGCGGTATATTCGCGAAAAAACCCAGCTGTCGCGCAGCGGGGTGATGCGTATTCTGGCGGATTTAAAAACAGGCGGGTTCATTGAGATAGAAGATGGCAGGCTCGTTAAAATCAATAAACTGCCTGCCCGGTACTGAACGTCAGATACAAAAAAGACCGCTGACGCGGCCTTTTTTTTACTGTCACGATCAATGGACGTGAACGCCCAACCGCCAGGCAAAGTAGATCTCTTCTTTAAGCTCATTTGAAGAGAGCGCCAGCAAATCTGTGAACTCCAGTTCAAGCTGTTTCAGCTTTTTCAGGTACTGCGCCGGAGACAGGTTGCTTTTATCACGACGTAAATATTCAATTGCCAGCTGTGTTGGGGTTATTTCAGTATCCATGATGTCCTCGCTTATGTACAAAACCTGACCAGTATATCACAAGAGGCTGGCTAGTTTTTGACCAAAGGCAAAACATCTGAAAACTTTACACGACCGCCGTCGTCAGTCGCGACGAGCAGCAGAGCCGATCCTGCTCGTCAAGAATGTCAATCTGCCACACCTGATGGCGGCTACCGGCGTGTAGCGCGCGACAAACGCCGCGCACCCGTCCACTTCGCACCGAGCGAATATGGTTCGCGTTCACCTCCAGCCCGACGACCTTTTGCTCCCCTTCGGTGCAAAGATAACCCGCCACGGACCCCAGGGTTTCGGCCAGCACGACGGATGCGCCGCCGTGCAATAAACCAAACGGCTGATGCGTGCGATGATCGACAGGCATCGTGGCCTCCAGTTCATCCTCGCCAATACGCGTGAACTGAATGTCCAGCAGCCCTACCATATTCCCCTCGCCCATGGCATTCAGCGCCTGCAGCGTCACGGCTCGTTTCCAGATCATCCAATTATCTCCAGTAAGGCCTGTAATGGGTGACGCACCCCGTTCCCTTCAACCCGTTTCACCTGGCTTCGGCAGGAGTAGCCCGTGGCCAGACAGCGGTTCCTCGGCAAACGCTGCATCGCCTGATGCCACGACAACTCATAGATACCGAGCGAGTTCGCGTGGTTTTTCACTTCGTGCCCGTAGGTACCTGCCATGCCACAGCAGCCCACGTTGACGCTCTCAAGCTTCGCCCCGAAGCGGGCAAAGATAGACGCCCACTGCGCCGGGGCGCCCGGCAGTGCCGTCACTTCCGTGCAGTGACCGAACAAATACCACGATTCACCGCTCACATCCTTCACGGTCGCCTGTTGCAGCGCCGCCGGCAGCCACTCGTGCACCAGCATGACGTGGAAATCACCGCGTTGCTCCCCCAGCGTCTGCTTATACTCATCGCGGTAGCAGAGCACCAGCGCCGGATCGACACCGACCATCGGCATCCCTAGCTGCGCCACCCGGTTGAGGAAGTCAGCGGTTTTCCGCGCCGTTTTCGCAAAACGGGTAAGGAAACCTTTAATGTGCTGCGCTTTGCCGTTTGGTGAGAACGGCAGTACCACCGGCTGATAGCCCAGTTTTTCTACCAGACGGATAAAATCGGCTACCACCTGGGCATCGTAGTAGCTGGTAAACGGATCCTGCACCACCAGCACCACATTGGCTTTCTGCTCAGGGGTCAGCGCCTCAAGCTGCTCCAGCGTCATGTTCGCCGAGCGGTGCCCCACGAGCTGACGCTGTAGCGAAGGGACCGACAGCAGCGGCAGGTCCACCATCCCGATATGTTTTTCGGAAAGCTTTCGCACCAGCGGCTGATTGATGAAGAAGTTAAAGGTCTTCGGCGCACGCGCCATCAGCGGGGCATAGCTCTCCACCGTCGCCACCAGATGGTCACGCATTGGACGCAGATAGCGGGTATGGTAAAGCTGCAGGAACCGTGAGCGAAACTCCGGCACATCAATCTTGATCGGACACTGGGTTGAGCAGGCTTTACAGGCCAGGCAGCCGGACATGGCCTCCTTCACCTCGTGGGAGAAATCATACTCGCCTTTGTTCGCATGCCAGCTGTTGCGGGTACGTTCAATCAGCGAGCGCAGACTGGCGCGTTTTTCCGGTAATTCCTGTTCCAGCTTCAGCGGATCAACCCCGCGGTCGGCCAGCAGACGCAGCCATTCGCGGACCAGCGTCGCGCGGCCTTTGGGCGAGTGAATGCGGTTACTGGTAATTTTCATCGACGGACACATTGGGCTTTTCACGTCGAAGTTGAAACACAGACCGTTACCGTTACACTCCATTGCACCGCGCCAGGAGGCGCGCACCGCAATCGGGATTTGTCTGTCATAGGTGCCGCGCTTGACGGCGTCCACCTGCAGCATTGGGGCATCGACGCCCTCTGGCGGGCAAATTTTACCCGGGTTGAGACGGTTATCCGGATCGAATGCCGCTTTGACCTTACGCAGTTCAGCGTAGAGCGTTTCACCGAAGAACGCCGGGCTGTACTCCGCGCGGAACCCTTTCCCGTGTTCTCCCCAGAGCAGGCCGCCATATTTCGCGGTCAACGCCACCACATCGTCGGAGATCTGTTTCATCAGGATCTCCTGCTGCGGATCGCACATGTCCAGCGCCGGACGCACGTGCAGCACCCCGGCATCCACGTGGCCGAACATGCCGTAGCTCAGACCGTGGCTGTCCAGCAGGGCGCGGAACTCAACGATGTAATCCGCCAGATGCTCAGGCGGGACGCAGGTGTCTTCAGCAAAGGGAATCGGTTTGGCAGCCCCCTTCGCGTTGCCCAGCAGCCCCACCGCTTTTTTACGCATCGCGTAAATACGCTCAATGCCGGAGAGTTCGCTGCAAAGTTGCCAGCCAATGACCCCACCTTCGCCTGCTGCAATCAGTTCGTCCAGCCGCTGACAGAGCGTGGTGACCTGGCTTTCAATCAGCGCTTCGTCATCGCCGGCAAATTCAACGATGTTGAGACCCAACATCTCTTTATCAGGTACATCGGTGATAAGCTCACTCACCGAGTGCCAGACGATGTCTTCCCGAGCCAGATTAAGCACTTTAGAGTCGACGGTTTCCACCGACAGCGCCCGCGCGTCAACCATAAAGGGCGCATTGCGCAGGGCAGAATCGAAGGAATTGTATTTGACGTTCACCAGCCGACGCACTTTCGGCAGCGGCGTAATATCCAGCCGCGCCTCGGTAATAAATGCCAGCGTCCCTTCGGAGCCGGTCAGCACGCGGGTTAAATCAAACTGCGTCAGGTCATCGTTAAAGACATGACGCAGATCGTAGCCGGTTAAGAAGCGGTTCAGTTTAGGGAATTTGTCGAGGATCAGCTGGCGGTTATCGCGACAGCGCTCAAGCACGGTGCGGTAAATCCGCCCGTTGGCCGTGTTGTCTTTACCCAGCGTTTCCGCCAGTTCGACCGGCATCGGCTGGGTATCCAGGATATCGCCGCCCAGCAGCACCGCGCGCACGCCAAGAACGTGATCGGAGGTTTTACCGTAGACCAGCGACCCCTGCCCGGAGGCATCGGTGTTAATCATCCCACCGATTGTCGCACGGTTGCTGGTAGAGAGCTCGGGGGCAAAGAAGTAACCATAAGGCTTGAGGTACTGGTTAAGCTGATCTTTGATGACGCCCGCTTCGACACGCACCCATCCTTCTTCGGGATTGATCTCAATGATGCGGTTCATATAGCGCGACATATCAATGATGATGCCCTGGTTCAGCGCCTGACCATTGGTGCCGGTGCCGCCGCCGCGTGGCGTGAACACCAACGAGGTAAATCGCTCCTGCGTTGCGAGCCGCGCAATAAGCGCCACATCGGCCGTTGAACGGGGAAACACGACTGCATCGGGAAGAAGCTGGTAGATACTGTTGTCGGTCGCCATTGTCAGCCTGTCGGCATAATGTGTGGCGGTATCACCTGTAAAACCCTGTTGCTCCAGTGCCTGCAAAAAATTAAGCACCAGCTGAACGACGCCAGGTGCCTGAGAAATCTGTGGGATCATTACTGTCGACCCTAATTAGAGGTGTGAAATCGTTTGCGTGTATCGTAAAAGTTTTATCACATTTTTTTCTTATACGCTCTGCAGAATTACAGGCAGAATTCGCCTGTCAAAAATCGCTGAAATCATTAATGATTAGAGAATCGCGGTTTTCCGTTCCCGCCAGCCACGCTGGTGTTCAATTAAGGAAAGTTTCATTTATGGTCAATCTTCGCCAGCCCAGGGATGTTGCGCAAATTTTGCTGTCGGTGCTGTTCCTGGCCCTCATGATTATTGCGTGTTTGTGGATCGTTCAACCCTTCATTCTCGGCTTCGCCTGGGCTGCAACCGTTGTGGTTGCCACCTGGCCTTTACTGTTACGGTTGCAGAAACTACTCTTCGGACGTCGTGGGCTGGCGGTCCTGGTGATGACGTTGCTGTTGTTCCTGCTGTTCATTATTCCCGTTGCGCTGCTGGTCAACAGCCTTGTCGACTCCAGCGGCCCGGTGATTCGCGCCGTGACCAGTGGCGATCTGACGCCGCCGGATCTCGCCTGGCTTAACAGCATTCCGGTTGTTGGCGCAAAACTTTACAGCGGCTGGCATGGCCTGCTGGAGATGGGTGGCAGCGCGCTGATGGCGAAAGTGCGCCCGTATATTGGCACCACTACCACCTGGTTTGTGGGTCAGGCAGCGCACATTGGCCGCTTTATGATGCACTGTACGCTGATGCTGGTCTTTAGCGCCCTGCTGTACTGGCGCGGTGAGCAGGTGGCTTTAGGCGTGCGTCATTTTGCCACTCGCCTGGCGGGCAAACGGGGTGATGCCGCGGTTCTGCTGGCGGCGCAGGCCGTGCGCGCGGTTGCGCTTGGCGTCGTGGTAACGGCGCTCGTTCAGGCGGTGCTGGGCGGTATTGGTCTTGCGATTTCTGGCGTGCCGTACGCCACCGTCTTCACCGTGGTCATGCTGATGACCTGCCTTGCGCAACTGGGTCCGTTGCTGGTGCTGGTACCCAGCATTATCTGGCTGTACTGGACCGGCGATACCACGTGGGGCACCGTTCTGCTGGTCTGGAGCTGCGTGGTTGGCACCATGGATAACGTTATTCGTCCCATCCTTATTCGCATGGGCGCAGACCTGCCGCTGATCCTTATTCTCTCAGGCGTCATTGGTGGATTGATTGCTTTTGGGATGATTGGTCTGTTTATTGGTCCGGTGCTTCTGGCCGTGACCTGGCGTCTGTTCTCCGCCTGGGTGCACGAAATCCCGCCTCCGGGAACGGACCCGGACGTGATTTTGAGCGAACTGGAAGAGCTGGAAGATAAGAACAAGCAGTAATGGACAGGCCGGGTAACGCAGTCGCGTACCCGGCCTACATATTCCCCTTTAATACTTAAACATTGCTAAAGTATTTATTCGTTGCGCACTGGTCATACCCGCTATTACGGCTCTAAGTCCCCTATTAACCTCAAGAAATCTTTACGTCTCTTTAACTATTGAGACGAATCTGATCGACGCTAAAAGCTGACATGCCTACTATTAGGACACGGTTATAAATCAACACCTTGATTTATAAGCATGGAAATCCCCTGAGTGAAACAACGAATTGCTGTGTGTAGTCTTTGCCCATCTCCCACGATGGGCTTTTTTTTATCCTGATTACGCGCGGCTGACGTCACAGGTGCTGAGCATCCGCCATTCCGTTGACAATACACGGGTTTCCCCGGTCACATTGACCGTCACCACCTCGCGAATATCCGCCGACGATGCACCAATCTGCAGCTCAAATTCACCCGGTTCGACGATCCGTTTGCCGTCACGACGGGTAAAGTTGAACATCTCAACGGGCAACGTAAAGGTGACCGTGGCGGTTTCACCCGGTGAGAGCGTGACGCGCTGGAACGCCTTCAACTCCTGCAGGGGCCGCACCTGCGTGGCGACGTTATCCCGGACATAGACCTGTACCACCTCGCTGCCGCTGCGCTCACCGCTATTGGTGATATCCAGGCTTACGACCACCTCGCCGTCGATCGGAACGCGGGGTTCAGCCACGCGCGCCGTTCCCCAGCTAAACTGCGTCCAGCCGAGACCGAAGCCAAAGGGATAGCGGGAGCCAAAATGGAAAGCGAACGGTGTGCCGCCACTTTTGAGCTTGTGGTTGTAGTAATAGGGCATTGCTCCCGCGCTTTTCGGCACGCTGACCACCAGACGTCCCTGCGGTTCAGCGCGGCCCGTTAATACATCCGCAATCGCCCAGCCGCCCTCCTGCCCTGGTGCCCAGGCCATCATCAGCGCGGCGACGTTATCTTCCAGCCCCTGAAGGTTGTAAGGCCTCCCGCCGGTCATGACCACGATAACCGGCTTGCCGGTGGCCACCAGCGCAGCCAGCAATTGTTGCTGTACGCCCGGCAGATTCAGAGAGTCGGTATCAGAGCCCTCCCCGACGGTTCCGCTCTGGAACAGCCCGGCGAGATCGCCAACGCAGGCCACCACCACGTCACTCTCCTGTGCGGCTTTTACGGCTTCAGGGATCAGGTCGGTACGCTGCGAGACCGGAGATTGCTGCATGGGTTTACCGCCGCTGTCACCCGGAAACACCGGCGCACCCGCCATCCGTTTTTCGATAATGTGACAGCCTTTGGCATAACGTACCCGCGAGGCCCCCAGATACTGCTCAAGCGCCGCGCGCGGTGTCGTGACCTGCGAGGTCTCTTCCACCATGTCGCTAATAATTAAGTGCACCGGAAAACTGTAACCGCTGAGGAGCGCCAGCGGATCGTCTGCCGTTGGCCCGACGACCGCCACGCGAGGGTTGCCGCCGAGGGGCAAAATGCCGTTATTCTCAAGCAGCGTCAGCGAACGGGTCGCCACTTCCCTTGCAACCTGACGCGTTGCCTCATTTTGCAAATCGATGCCCTCTTCATCGGCATACGGTTTTTCAAACAAGCCAAGACGGAATTTTTCGGTCAGGACGCGTGCCACTATTTCATCGACTTTCGCCATGGAAATCAGTCCGCGCTCAACGGCTTGTGCCAGATGACGCGCGCAGTCATCTTTTGGTAGTTCGACATCCAGCCCGGCATTGAAGGCCAGCGCTGCAGATTCGGCGGCATCGTGCGAGATGCCATGATGCTGGTGCAGCAGGCTCACGCCGCCGTAGTCCGCAACGATGATCCCATCGAACCCCCACTGTTCACGCAGCACGGTTGTCATCAGGAAGTGGTCGCTGTGTCCGGGCTGGTTATCGATATCGTGATAGGCAGGCATCACCGAACCGGCATTGGCCAGCTTCACTGCCATCTCAAACGGCAGCAGGAAGGTGTCGTTCAGTTCGCTAAAGCCCAGATGCACCGGCGCGTGGTTGCGTGCCCCTTCGCTGAAGGAGTGGCCCACATAATGTTTGAGCGTTGCCAGAAGATCGCGCTTATCGCCCTGCAAACCCTTCACGTATGCCGTAGCCATCACCCCCACCAGCCACGGGTCTTCTCCGAAGGTCTCTTCGGTGCGTCCCCAGCGAACGTCGCGAGAAACATCCAGCACCGGGGCCAGCCCCTGCTGGCAGCCAACAGAGCGTGCTTCTTTGCCAATCTGTTCTGCCGCACGCTGCACCAGCTGCGGATCCCAGGTCGAACCGTAGTTCAGCGACGACGGGAACAGCGTGGCATCTTTGCACAACAGCCCCACCAGGCACTCTTCATGGAACAGCGCCGGAATACCGAGGCGCGTCTCTTCCATCATCATGCGCTGCAGGCGGTTAGCGGCACGCACGCCTGTTTTCGCATCAACGATATGGGTGCCCAGTGGACGCGTAATCTGTCCCACCCCCAGTTTCAGCCGTTCGCTAAGCGCAGCCTGTTCGCTCACACCCGCGAATTCATCGCTCAGATCGCTGCGTTCGCGGTGGTTACCGTTTTCATCGAGGATCAACCAGTAGGCATGCATCTGGGCGAACTTCTCTTCCGGGGTCATGCGTGCCAGTAGGTCGGCGACGCGTTCATGCACGGGACGTCCCGCGTCCTTATAAATCGCAGTCATGTGTTACTCCTGTATTGCGGAATGGGTGGCCGGGGTGAGTTGTCCTGTCTCGTCTCGCACCTCGCGTTTGCTGGCCAGCTCGCGGGCGATGGAATTGACGAGCTTGCTGTTGAGTTTGTAAATGGTCAGCAGCGCGACCATACAGAGGAACAGCACGCAGGGGATGAGGGTGAAGAGCGCATTAATGGTAGAGAGCACGTGCGGTGCCTGGGTTGCCTGACCGGGCGCATAATCCACCATCCCGAGAACCCAACCGACCACCGCCCCGCCCAGCGCCAGACCAAATTTGATGGCAAACAGCGCGGTAGAAAAGACCAGACCATCCAGACGACGGCCGCTGCGATGCTCCTCATAATCGACCACATCAGAGAACATGGTCCACTGCAGCGGCGTGGTCAGGTTCTGAAAAAAGCTAAAGATAATGTTGAGGCCAAAAATCAGCCAGATCTGCGAAGGCGGCAGAAAGAAAATCAGCGCGCCGAAAATCACGAAGGAAATAATGGTCCACTGATAGGCACGGACGCGGTCAAATTTCCCCAACAGACGTTCAGATAATAATGCCCCCGTTAAGGACGCCACCATCCCGGAAACAATAAAGGCAAATACCAGCTCCGGGCGCAGAAGCACATATTTCACGTAATACATGGTGGCAGAACCACGCGTCACCACTGCGGTTAACAGCAAAATATTAAACAGGAAAACAATTCGCCACTGGCTATTTCCGGCCAGCAGTTTTAAATCGCCGATCATCGAACCCGAGGTGTCATTGCGCGGGGAATAACGCTCGCGGGTCATCAGAAAACAGCAGAAGAAGAGAATAATACCCAGCAGGCCCATCATGCTCATGGCATAGAAATAGCCTTTCTGAACGTTGCCCTGGCCTAACAGCGAGACCAGCGGTAAGGCGATCACTGTCACAATCAACCCGCCGATGAACGACAGGCCGAAGCGCCAGGACTGCAGCGAGTGACGCTCACGCGGATCCAGCGTCAGCGCCCCGGGCATGGCGCAATACGGGACGTTAATCGCGGAATAAATAAGGCTTAAGATGGCGTAAGTAACGCAGGCATAGACGATTTTCGCCGTCGGCCCGACGTCCGGTACATAGAAGGTGGTAAGGCAGCTTACGCCAAATGGGATGGCAAACCACAATAGCCAGGGACGAAAGCGACCGTGCCGCGTCTGAGTGCGGTCGACCAGCGCGCCAATGCAGGGGTCGACAAAAGCATCCACCACGCGCACCACTAAAAACATGGTGCCCATGATGGCCGCTGGCAAACCGAAAACATCCGTATAAAAATAGGCGAGAAATAAGGTTGCCGTTTGCCAGACCAGCGCACTGGCCATATCACCTAAGCCATAACCTATTTTATCTTTGGTACGCAATACAGAGGAGATTGTCATTGTTATTTGCCTTTTTATCAGGTTAAAACGTATTTCAACCAGTTGCGCATCAGCGAGGGAAATGCGCGGTAAGGCTCAAGTATTAGCAACGCTTTGCGCGCTAACAATTGTCTAAATTAACAGACAAATTATGATATTTGGTTTTTTACTTTATTTGTGATGGGGAGCAAATAAGGCATGAAATAAAAAAGGCGAGGAATATATCCTCGCCTTTTTCTGGTGCTGATGGCGTTACTTGTTGAGTTCGGCCAGGCTCAGCCAGGTTTGCACCACGGTGTCCGGGTTCAGGGACAGGCTGTCAATCCCCTCTTCCATCAGCCATGCGGCAAAGTCTTCATGGTCAGACGGACCCTGACCGCAAATCCCGACATATTTACCCTGTTTCTTCGCCGCGCGGATGGACATCGACAGCAGCGCTTTCACCGCCTCGTTACGCTCATCAAACAGTTCAGAGACCACGCCGGAGTCACGGTCAAGACCGAGCGTCAGCTGCGTCATGTCGTTCGAGCCGATAGAGAAGCCGTCGAAGTACTCCAGGAACTGCTCAGCCAGCAGGGCGTTGGACGGAATTTCACACATCATGATAATCTTCAGCCCGTTTTCGCCGCGCTTCAGACCCTGACGTGCCAGCTCCTCCACCACCGCTTTCGCCTGATCCACGGTACGCACGAACGGGATCATGATCTCAACGTTGGTCAGTCCCATGTCGTTGCGCACGCGCTTCACGGCGTCACATTCCAGCGCGAAGCAGGCACGGAAGCTGTCAGAAACATAACGTCCGGCGCCACGGAAGCCGAGCATTGGGTTCTCTTCTTCTGGCTCGTAACGCTCACCCCCCACCAGATTCGCGTATTCGTTTGACTTAAAGTCGGACAGACGCACGATCACGCGCTTCGGATAAAACGCCGCGCCCAGCGTGGCGATCCCCTCGGTCAGACGACCGACGTAGAACTCTTTTGGCGAGTCGTAACCTTTCATCATCTCGCGGATTTCGTTCTGCAGCTTCGCGTCCTGGTCGTCGAATTCCAGCAGCGCGCGCGGGTGAACGCCAATCATACGGTTGATGATAAATTCCAGACGCGCCAGGCCAACGCCTTCGTTCGGCAGGCAGGCAAAGTCAAACGCACGGTCCGGGTTACCAACGTTCATCATGATCTTCAGCGGCAGATCCGGCATGGTATCGACGCTTGAACTCTTCACGCTGAAGTCGAGAATATCGGCATACACGTAACCGGTATCGCCTTCCGCACAGGAGACGGTCACTTTCTGATCGTCCTTCATGCGCTCGGTCGCGTCACCGCAACCGACAACGGCAGGGATCCCCAGCTCACGGGCGATGATTGCCGCGTGGCAGGTACGGCCACCGCGATTGGTGACGATGGCCGCCGCTTTCTTCATGATCGGTTCCCAGTCCGGGTCGGTCATGTCGGTCACCAGCACATCGCCTGGCTGAATGCGGTTCATCTCGCTGATGTCATGGATCACTTTGACAGGACCGGCACCGATGCGATGGCCAATCGCGCGGCCTTCCGCCACGATTTTGCCCTGTGCGTGCAGGGTATAACGCTCCATCACCTGACCGCGGGAGCGGACAGTTTCCGGACGCGCCTGCACGATAAACAGCTTGCCGGTGTTGCCATCTTTGGCCCATTCGATATCCATCGGACGGCCGTAGTGTTTTTCGATCTGTACCGCCTGTTTCGCCAGCTCCTGCACTTCTGCATCGGTCAGGGAGAAACGGTCACGCATTTCCTGCGGTACGTCTTCAATCTTAACCTGCTTACCATGCTCCTGCGTCGGGGCATAGATCATGCGGATTTTTTTCGAGCCCATCGTGCGGCGAACGACCGCCGGACGGTTTGCGGCCAGCGTCGGCTTATGAACGTAGAATTCGTCAGGGTTCACCGCGCCCTGTACTACCATCTCACCCAGACCCCACGCCGAGGTGATGAACACCACCTGGTCGAAGCCGGATTCGGTGTCGATGGAGAACATCACGCCGGAAGAGCCCACGTCGGAGCGCACCATGCGCTGTACGCCAGCAGAAAGCGCCACGCCGCGATGGTCATAGCCCTGGTGCACGCGGTAAGAGATGGCGCGGTCATTGAACAGGGACGCGAAGACGTGCTTCACCGCCACCAGCACGGCGTCATAACCCTGGACGTTAAGGAAGGTTTCCTGCTGTCCGGCGAATGACGCATCGGGCATATCTTCCGCGGTGGCAGAAGAACGCACGGCAAACGACGCCTGGGCATCATCTGCTGAGAGCTGGTTATAGGCTTCGTGAATGGCTTTTTCCAGTTCCGGCTGGAAAGGTGTGTCGATAATCCACTGGCGGATTTGGGCACCGGCTTTCGCAAGCTCGGTCACATCATCAATATCCGTTTTATCCAGCAGGTCATAAATGCGCTGGTTTACACCGCTCTGGTCTAAAAACAGGTTAAAGGCATCGGCGGTTGTGGCAAACCCGTTCGGTACGGAGACACCCATACCCGACAGATTTGTAATCATTTCACCCAGGGAGGCATTTTTGCCCCCAACTCTGTCTACATCATTCATGCCGAGTTGGTTATACCAAAGCACCAGCGGTGACGAGCCATTGTTGGACATCGAAACAATCCTTTTGTGATATTTGATCGGAGTAAGAAACACCTGACTACGTATTTATACTGGCATAATTATTTCCGCTAAAAAAACGGTGAATCGTGTAAGCAATTTAAATTTTCAACTTTTCGGATACTTTCCCACCATCCGCTAACCCGATGATTCCTATATATTCAGCCAAAAACCCTAAAAATAAAGTCGCTAATTGAAAAATGAAATCCACTTTTCAGGAAAATCAAAAACACCGTTTCATTTATAATTAGGATAAGTTCTTTGCTGTGTAATTTACTTTTTTAATTTATGCTTTCAGACAATTACGTACGATATTCAGGGTGGGTAAAATGGATAATGCTGTCGATCGCCACGTTTTTTATATTTCTGATGGTACGGCGATTACCGCCGAAGTGCTGGGACATGCGGTGATGTCGCAGTTCCCCGTTTCGATTAACAGCATCACGCTGCCGTTTGTGGAAAATGAGAGCCGTGCAAAGGCGGTGAAGGACCAGATTGACGCCATCTTCCAGCAGACGGGGGTCCGCCCGCTGGTCTTCTACTCCATCGTGATCCCTGAAATTCGCGCGATTATTTTGCAAAGTGAAGGGTTCTGTCAGGATATCGTCCAGGCGCTGGTGGCCCCGCTGCAGAGCGAATTGAAACTCGATCCGACGCCTATCGCCCACCGAACGCACGGGCTGAACCCCGGCAACCTCACCAAATACGATGCGCGTATCGCCGCCATTGATTACACCCTGGCGCACGACGACGGTATTTCGCTGCGTAACCTCGACCAGGCGCAGGTGATACTGCTTGGCGTCTCGCGTTGCGGGAAAACCCCGACCAGCCTTTACCTGGCGATGCAGTTCGGTATCCGTGCCGCCAACTACCCCTTTATTGCTGACGACATGGACAATCTGGTGCTGCCAGCCGCCCTTAAGCCGCTCCAGCACAAGCTGTTTGGCCTGACCATCAACCCGGAACGGCTGGCGGCAATACGTGAAGAACGCCGTGAGAACAGCCGCTACGCCTCAATGCGCCAGTGTCGAATGGAGGTTTCCGAGGTGGAGGCGCTGTACCGCAAAAACCAGATCCCGTGGCTAAACAGCACTAACTATTCGGTAGAAGAGATCGCCACCAAAATCCTCGATATCATGGGACTCAACCGCCGCATGTACTAACATGCTAGTACAATAACTCAGAATCGGGTATCATCACCACATCCTCGACGCGCAGACGCGCCGAACTTGAATTCAGCAGGGATTGGTTTAAGGTGATGCCCATCACTTCCCGGTAGTCTGCCGATGAAGCAAAAATTTTTCTGAGACATTTCATGAATAAAACCGATGAACTCCGCACTGCGCGCATTGACAGCCTGGTCACACCGGCTGAACTGGCACAGCGGCATCCTGTTTCCGCGGGTGTAGCGGAACATGTCACGGCATCCCGCCGTCGCATTGAAAAAATCCTTAATGGTGAAGACAAACGTCTTCTGGTGGTGATTGGCCCTTGCTCCATCCACGATCTGGATGCCGCAATGGATTACGCAAAACGGCTTCAGGGACTGCGGGACAAGTACCAGCATCGCCTTGAAATTGTCATGCGCACCTACTTTGAAAAACCGCGCACCGTCGTGGGCTGGAAAGGGCTGATTTCCGACCCGGACCTGAACGGCAGCTACCGTGTTAATTATGGCATTGAGCTGGCGCGTAAACTGCTTTTGCAGGTCAATGAGCTGGGCGTACCGACGGCCACCGAGTTTCTCGATATGGTGACCGGACAGTTTATCGCCGATCTCATCAGCTGGGGCGCTATCGGTGCGCGCACCACGGAAAGCCAGATCCACCGTGAGATGGCCTCTGCCCTCTCCTGCCCGGTTGGTTTTAAAAACGGTACCGATGGCAACACGCGAATTGCCGTTGACGCGATCCGTGCATCGCGTGCCAGCCATATGTTCCTGTCGCCGGATAAGCGCGGTCAGATGACCATTTATCAGACCAGCGGCAACCCATACGGGCATATCATCATGCGTGGCGGGAAAAAGCCTAATTACCACGCGCAAGATATTGCTGCGGCGTGCGAAACGCTGGCCGAGTTCGACCTGCCGGAACACCTGGTGGTGGATTTCAGCCACGGCAATTGCCAGAAACAGCATCGCCGCCAGCTGGACGTGTGTGATGAGATCTGCCAGCAGATCGTCAGCGGTTCAACCGCCATCGCGGGCATTATGGCCGAAAGTTTTATCCGGGAAGGCACGCAAAAAATCGTAGCCGGACAGCCAATGGTTTACGGCCAGTCGATCACCGACCCGTGCCTGAGCTGGGAAGACAGCGAACTTCTGCTGGAGAAACTGGCGGCAGCGGTCGATTCACGTTTTTAGTCCTTGCCTTTTACCCTCTCCTGCGGGAGAGGGTCTACGTTCGCGCACGGCCACATCCGCTTCTGTTTTGATCCCATCACAGTTTTTTCACAAAATCGCTTGCCGTGAATTTTCACTTTGTTGATAATGATTATCATTGTTACATTGATTGTTATTTATAAACATTATGTCACGTACGGATAACAACGCGGCAACGCCCGAAAACACACACACAGCACCTGCCCCAGCGCGCACCGATCGTCGGATCGACAGTAAAAGCCTGCTGGGGGACGAGGGACGCGTGATCATCGAGCATGACGGCCAGCTTTATCTGTTGCGCCAGACCCATGCCGGGAAGCTGATCCTCACCAAATAAATACCACAATACCTTCGCCAGCCACCCAGGTGATCCCCAGGCAGCCAGCGCTTTCGATTCTTTATGGAGAGTTGCTATGCCACACCTGCATTCCGCATTTTTGCGCCCGTCCTGCCTTGCGCTATCCGTTGTCAGCGCCCTGCCGGGCGTCGCGTTTGCGGCCACAGATGACATGACCGTTATCGCCACCGGCAACGCCCGCAGCGCCTTCGAAGCCCCGATGATGGTCAGCGTGATTGACACCGCGGCCCCGGAAAACCAGACCGCCAGCTCGGCCGCCGACCTGCTGCGCTACGTCCCAGGCCTGATGCTTGACGGCACCGGGCGCACCAATGGTCAGGACGTCAACCTGCGCGGTTACGACCGTCGCGGCGTACTGGTGCTGGTGGATGGCGTGCGCCAGGGGACCGACACTGGCCACCTGAACAGCACGTTCCTCGACCCGGCTCTGATTAAACGTATCGAAGTGGTTCGCGGCCCGTCAGCCTTACTGTACGGCAGCGGCGCGCTGGGGGGCGTGATCGCGTATGACACCGCCGATGCAAATGACCTGCTGGAACCGGGCAAAAACAGCGGCTACCGCGTGTTTGGTACGGGCGCGACGGGCGATCACAGTCTGGGCATGGGGGCCAGCGCTTACGGGCGTACCGAAACCCTGGACGGACTGGTTGCCTGGTCGAGCCGCGATCGCGGCGATCTGCGCCAGAGCGACGGTGGAACAGCACCGAATGACGAATCCATCAACAACATGCTGGCAAAAGGCCGCTGGGCCATCGACCCGGCCCAGACGTTGAGCGGATCCCTGCGCTATTACAATAACGCGGCGCAGGAGCCAAAAAACCCGCAAACCCCCGCCGCGGACGCCAGCAGCAATCCCATGACCGATCGCTCCACCATTCAGCGAGACGCTCAGCTGGGCTATCACCTGGCTCCCCAGGGCAACGACTGGCTGAATGCCGATACGAAACTCTACTGGTCTGAAGCGCGCATTAACGCCCAGAACATTGACGGCACCGGCGAGTTTCGCAAGCAGACCACCCAAGGTGGCAAAGTGGAAAACCGCACCCGTCTGTTCAGCGACACGTTTGCCTCACATCTTCTGACCTATGGCGGCGAATACTACCGTCAGGAGCAACATCCGGGGGGCACCACCACCGGCTTCCCGGAGGCTAAAATCGATTTCAGCTCCGGCTGGCTGCAGGACGAGATCACCCTGCGCGACCTGCCGGTCACGCTTCTCGGCGGTACCCGTTACGATAATTACCGCGGGAGCAGTGAAGGATACGACGATGTGAACGCGGACAGATGGTCCTCCCGTGCCGGACTGACCGTCAGCCCGACCGACTGGCTGATGCTGTTCGGCTCTTACGCACAGGCCTTCCGTGCGCCGACCATGGGTGAAATGTATAACGACGCCAAACACTTCTCCATCGGCCGCTTTTACACTAACTACTGGGTACCGAACCCGAACCTGCGTCCGGAAACCAATGAAACGCAGGAATTTGGCTTCGGACTGCGCTTTGACAACGTCATGCTTGCTAACGATGCGCTGGAGTTCAAGGCCAGCTACTTCGACACCAAAGCCAAAGACTACATCTCCACCAGCGTCGATTTTGCGGCTGCGACCACCATGTCCATGAACGTTCCCCACGCCAAAATCTGGGGCTGGGACGTGATGGCGAAATACACGGCCGACCTGTTCAACCTCGACGTCGCCTATAACCGCACCCGGGGAAAAGATACCGATACGGGCGAGTATATCTCCAGCATCAACCCGGATACCGTCACCAGCAAGCTGGATATCCCGGTGGCGCAAAGCGGTTTCTCCGTCGGCTGGATCGGCACCTTCGTCGATCGCTCAACCCATATCAGCAGTAGTTACAGCGAACAGCCTGGCTATGCGGTTAACGATTTCTACGTAAGCTATAAAGGCCAGGAGCAGCTCAAAGGGGTAACCACGACGCTGGTGCTGGGTAACGCGTTCGACAAGGCGTACTGGTCTCCTCAGGGCATTCCTCAGGACGGACGCAACGGTAAGATTTTTGTGAGTTACCAGTGGTAATCCCCACGCCCCGGCCTGCCGGGGCCCTTATTCGAAAGGAAGAGACAATGAATCACTACACACGCTGGCTTGCGCTGAAAGAAGAAAACCCGGGTCAATACGCACGTGACATCGCAGGCTTAATGAACATCAGCGAAGCAGAGCTGACCTTCGCCCGCGTGGGCCACGACGCCTGGCGCCTGCACGGCGACATCCGCGAAATCATCGGCGCGCTGGAAGCCGTGGGCGAGACCAAATGCATTTGTCGTAACGACTATGCAGTTCACGAGCAGGTGGGCGCGTTTACGCATCAACACCTTGGCGGCCACGCCGGGCTGGTACTGAATCCGCGGGCGCTGGATCTGCGCCTGTTTCTCAACCAGTGGGCGAGCGCGTTCCACATCAGTGAAACCACCGCCCGCGGTGAGCGTCAGAGCATTCAGTTCTTCGACCTTCAGGGCGATGCCCTGCTGAAAGTTTACACGACCGATAACACCGATATTTCTGCCTGGGGCGACCTGCTTACGCGCTTTATCTTTGCCGATAATCCGCCACTGGCGCTGAAGCATGCCGATGTCCCTGCCCACAACGAAAAGGCTGATGCCGCCCTCGTTGACCAGGAGTGGCGCGCCATGACCGACGTGCATCAGTTCTTCGGCCTGCTGAAGCGCCACAATCTGAGCCGCCAGCAGGCGTTTCGTCTGGTGGGCGACGATCTGGCCTGCAGGGTAGACAACACCGCTCTGGCACAGCTGCTGGAAACGGTCCGCCTGGAGGGGAATGAAATGATGATCTTCGTCGGCAACCGCGGCTGCGTGCAGATCTTTACCGGCGTGGTGGAAAACGTCGTCCCGATGAAAGGCTGGCTCAACATCTTCAACCCAACCTTTACCCTGCATCTGCGGGATACGTCCATCGCCGAAACATGGGTGACGCGTAAACCCACCGCTGACGGGCACGTCACCAGCCTGGAGCTCTTCGCCGCCGACGGGACGCAAATCGCTCAGCTGTACGGTCAACGCAGCGAAGGTGAACCAGAGCAGCGTCAGTGGCGCAGCCAGGTCGACGCCCTGACCCGAAAAGGGCTGGCCGCATGAAAAAATGGCTCGCCCTGCTCTGCGCCCTGCCGCTGGTGACGTTCGCGGCCACAC
Organism: Enterobacter sp. V89_11; assembly: GCF_029967775.1. Lineage (NCBI taxonomy): Bacteria > Pseudomonadati > Pseudomonadota > Gammaproteobacteria > Enterobacterales > Enterobacteriaceae > Enterobacter > Enterobacter sp. V89_11. The sequence continues at coordinate 170,487 of NZ_JASCAN010000026.1, forward strand.
CGCAGAAAATTGTCGCCCTGGGGGGTGACGTGACTGAGATTGTTTATGCCCTTGGCGCGGGATCGTCACTGGTTGCCCGCGACAGCACCAGCCAGTGGCCGCAGGCGGCGAACGCCCTGCCCGACGTCGGCTATTTGCGCCAGCTTAACGCGGAGGGGATCTTATCCATGCGCCCGACGCTGGTGCTGGCCAGTGCTCAGGCGCAGCCCTCGCTGGCGTTAAAACAGGTCGAGGAAAGTCACGTCAGTGTCGTCACCGTTCCCGGCAGTCATGACCTGAGCGTGATTGACGAAAAGGTGCGAGTCATTGCCGAAGCGACGCATCGCGAAGCACAGGGTGACGCATTGCGCGCTACGCTGCGCCAGGCGCTGGCAGCCCTGCCCACCTCGCCACTCGACAAACGGGTGCTGTTTATCCTCAACCACGGCGGGATGACCGCGATGGCTGCCGGACAACAGACCGCCGCGGATGCTGCCATTCGCGCAGCGGGTTTGCAAAACGCGATGCAGGGCTTTACCCGTTATCAGCCACTGTCCCAGGAAGGCGTGATTGCCAGCCAGCCTGACCTTGTCGTGATTTCGCAGGACGGCGTAAAGGCATTGGGCGGCGAAGCGAATGTGTGGACACTTCCCGGCCTGGCGCAAACGCCGGCGGGACGGAACAGGCAGGTGCTGGCCATCGACGATATGGCGCTGCTGGGCTTTAGCGTGCGCACGCCGCAGGCCATACAGCAATTGCGCACCCGGGCGGAGCAACTGCCCTGATGTCCCGACGGATCGCGTTGTCGCTGTGGATGCTGGCCGCCATCCTGACGATCATGACGCTGGCGGCCTCCGGGGCTGGCGCACTGCATCTGCCGGTCAGTCTGCTGTGGCGCGGCAGTGATGAAACCCTGCGTCAGATCTGGCTGACCATTCGTCTCCCCCGGGTCCTGCTGGCGCTGGTCACCGGCGGCTCGCTGGCGCTGGCAGGCTGCGTAATGCAGGGGCTTTTTCGTAATCCGCTGGCGGATCCGGGGCTGCTTGGGATCAGCAGCGGCGCGGCTCTGGCCGTGGCGCTGTGGGTGGTCATTCCCCTCTCGCTCCCTGCGCTGATGATGCTTTACGCTCCCATGATCGCGGCATTTGGGGGTGCGCTGGCGGCCACTTTGGTCATTTTCGTCCTAAGCCAGCAGCGTAACAGCACACTTTCACGGCTGTTACTGGTAGGCATTGCCCTCAATGCCCTGTGCGGTGCGGCAGTCGGCGTGCTGTCATGGCTCAGCAATGATGCCCAGCTTCGCCAGCTCTCCCTCTGGGGCATGGGCAGCCTGGGTCAGGCACAGTGGTCTACGCTGCTGGCCGTCACCTCGCTGATGGTGCCAGGCGTTCTGATTATCTGGCGTCTTGCCTGCGCGCTCAATTTACTGCAGCTGGGGGAAGAAGAAGCGCACTACCTTGGCGTGGCGGTAGCAAAGGTACAGCGGATCCTGTTGCTGTGCAGCGCCTTACTGGTTGCCGCCGCGGTTGCCGTCAGCGGGGTGATTGGTTTTGTCGGTCTGGTGGTGCCGCACCTGATACGGATGTGGCTGGGCGCCGATCACCGGGCCGTGATCCCCGGCTCCGTACTGGCCGGGGCGTCGCTGCTGCTGGTTGCCGATACGGTGGCGCGCACGCTGGTCGCACCGGCTGAAATGCCGGTCGGTTTACTGACCAGTCTCTTCGGCGCGCCGTGGTTCCTGTGGCTCATTTTTCGTCGTGGAGGCGCACATGGCTGAACGCTACCGCGCGGAACGTCTTGTTTATCAGGTCGGGCAACGGACGCTTATCAACGACGTGTCGCTGGCGTTATCTCCGGGGGAAATGGTGGCGTTGATTGGGCCTAACGGTGCCGGAAAATCGACGTTACTGCGCCTGCTCACGGGCTATCTCACGCCTTCAGGCGGGCAATGCAGCCTGGCGGGTACGCCGCTTGAGGCGTGGCACCCGCAAAAGCTTTCACGCCGCCGGGCAGTGATGCGCCAGAATACGCAGCTCGGGTTCGACTGGCCGGTCGACGCGGTGGTGGGTATGGGCCGCGCGCCCTGGACGCGCTACCCTGAAGCCCCGGTTGTCGAAGCCGTAATGGCGATAACGGGCTGCCTGCCCCTCGCAGACCGACACTTTTCGGCCCTCTCCGGTGGCGAGCAACAACGGATCCAGCTCGCCCGCGCCCTGGCGCAGCTCTGGCATGACGGCGGTCCGCGCGGCTGGCTGTTTCTCGATGAACCCACTTCCGCGCTGGATCTTTACCACCAGCAGCATCTGCTGCGGCTGTTGAAATCCCTGACCCGTCAGGGCGATTTTCACGTGTGCGTGGTGCTGCACGACCTCAATCTGGCAGCGCTGTGGGCGGACCGGATCCTGCTGCTGCATAACGGCACGCTGGTTTCTCAGGGCACGCCGGAAATGGTTTTACAGGCCGACGCGCTGGCCCGGTGGTATGGCGCGCAGGTATACGTTGGCCCACATCCGGTTCACGCCTCACCGCAGGTGTTTCTCGCCCCCTGACCGGGCTGATAAAAATCTTTCAGCGTCTCAAGCAGGGCATGCGCCGCTTTTGAAAGCTGCGTGTGCCCGGGATGGATCACGCCGATGCATTTTTCAATCGGCGGGTTATCGAGTGGAATACAGACCGCGCCTAACGAGGTCATCTGCGCCTCGCACAGTGCCGGGACCGCACTGCCGCCCAGGCCGCTGGCGACCATTCTGCCCACCGTCACCAGTTGATGGCTCTCCAGCGCCACATCCAGTTTACGACCGCTGCGGGCCAGCTCTTCTTCCATCATCAGACGAACGGCCGAAGGGCGTTGCAGGGTAATGAAATCCAGCGTCAGTAGCGCTTCCCATGACAGGCGTTTTTTGGCTGCCAGAGCGGACGATTTCGGCACAATGGCAACAAATCGATCGAGACCCAGCGGCGTAAAAAGCAGGTTATGGGTCGGCGCCGGTTCAAACGCGATCCCCATCTCGACCCGCCCTTCCCGCACCATTTCAATTACCTGCTCGTTGATAACATCGTGCACGGTGACGTTGATCCCAGCGTGGCGATCGCGAAATGCCTTGAGCACCTCCGGCAGGACATTCGCCGCAAATGACGGCATCGCCGCGACTGAGATTTTGCCGCGCTGCAGCGTAAAGCACTGATGCATGGCTTCTTCAGCGTTATCCCAGTCCGCCAGCAGCTGCCGCGCCATCGGTAAAAAGGTCTCCCCCTCCTGCGTCAGCGCCACCTTGCGGGTGCTGCGCTGCAACAGCGGTCCCCCCAGCGCCTCCTCCAGACCCTTGATCGTCAGGCTAAGCGCCGGCTGGGAAAGATTCAGCCGTTCACTGGCATGCGCGAAATTCAGAGTGTGAGCTACCGCTAAAAACGCGCGTAACTGTTTGACACTCATTCTCATTTTTCACCTTGTTAACTAATTGAAAAATTTTAGTTAACAGGAAATTAATAAAAAAACCAAATGAGTGGGTCACAAATTCAAAATTAACAAATGAGTCGCCGCCCCCTAATGATACCGGCACGGATAACGGGAGGGATGATTATGGCGGGACTGGATAAGCGCGTCGGCAGCTATGCGCAGGCGCTGGACGGGCTGACGGACGGAATGACATTGCTGGCTGGCGGCTTCGGCCTGTGCGGCATTCCTGAGAACCTGATTGCCGAAGTCAGACGCCGTCAGGTGCAGGGGCTGACGGTGGTTTCAAACAACTGCGGCGTCGATGGTTTTGGTCTCGGGATACTCCTTGAGACGCGCCAGGTACGAAAAGTGGTGGCGTCGTACGTGGGCGAAAACGCGCTGTTCGAGCAACAGGTGTTGAGCGGCGAGCTGGAAGTGGAACTCACCCCACAGGGAACCCTGGCAGAAAAGGTTCGCGCTGGCGGAGCGGGTATTCCGGCGTTTTACACGGCCACCGGCTATGGCACCCCCGTGGCTGCTGGCAAGGAAGTTCGCCAGTTTGCCGGCAAGCATTATGTCCTCGAAGAGGCCATCACCGGCGATTTTGCGCTGATCAAGGGCTGGAAAGCGGACTGGTACGGCAACGTTATCTATCGCCATACCGCGCAAAACTTTAACCCGCTGATGGCCACCGCGGGCCGGATAACGGTGGTGGAAGTGGAAGAGATCGTCGCCCCGGGCGAACTGCCCCCGTCGGCCATTCATACCCCGGGGATCTACGTCGACAGGCTGATTGTCGGCCAGTTCGAGAAACGCATTGAACAGCGCACGCTGCGCGCAGAGGGAGTCTGAAGATGTTAACCCGTGAACAGATGGCCATGCGCGTCGCCCGAGAACTGCGCGACGGTTACTACGTCAACCTGGGGATAGGGATCCCGACCCTTGTGGCGAACTATATTCCGGCGGGAATGGACGTGATGCTCCAGTCTGAGAACGGCCTGCTGGGGATGGGGGCCTTTCCGGATGAGCAGAGCCTTGACGCCGACATGATCAACGCCGGTAAGCAGACCGTCACCGCGAGGATCGGTGCCGCCATTTTCGACTCGGCTCAGTCGTTTGCCATGATCCGGGGCGGTCATGTTGACCTGACCGTACTCGGGGCGTTCGAAGTGGATGTCGAAGGCAACATCGCCTCGTGGATGATCCCGGGCAAGATGGTGAAAGGGATGGGAGGCGCGATGGATCTGGTCGCCGGGGCGCAGAACATCATTGTGGTGATGACCCATGCCGCAAAAAACGGCGAGTCAAAACTGCTGCCGCGCTGCACGCTGCCGTTGACCGGCGCTGGCTGTATCCGTCGGGTGTTAACCGACCTTGCGTTGCTGGAGATTGAAGACGGCGCGTTCATTCTGCGGGAATACGCCCCCGGTGTCAGTATTGACGACATCGTCAGTAAAACAGCCGGGAAAATCATCGTGGCGGACGACGTGCGCGAGATGCGCTTCAACTGAGGAGTGAACATGAATGAGGTCATGATTGTCGGGGCCACGCGAACCCCTGTAGGCAGTTTTCGCGGATCGCTCTCCTCCCTTTCCGCGGTTGAACTGGGTGCCGTAGCGGTTCGTCGCCTGCTTGAGAACAGCCGGCTGTGCGCAGATCAGGTAGACGAACTGATTTTCGGTCAGGTGCTGACGGCAGGGTGCGGACAAAACCCCGCCCGTCAGACCGCTCTCACGGCCGGATTGCCCGTCAGTACCCCCGCGACAACCGTCAATCTGGTGTGTGGTGCCGGCTTAAAAGCGGTGCAGCTCGCCGCGCAGGCTATCCGCTGCGGCGACGCCGACGTGGTTATCGCTGGCGGCCAGGAGAGCATGAGCAATGCCCCTTACCTGCTGGACGGTGCGCGGTCAGGGTTGCGTTTTGGTCATACAGGAATGCAGGACAGCATGATAACGGACGGCCTGTGGGACGCATTTAACGATTATCACATGGGCATCACCGCGGAAAACGTTGCCCGCCAGTATGGCATCTCCCGCGAGCAGCAAGACGCTTTTGCCGCCCGGTCGCAGCAAAAAGCGGCGTCGGCCATTGAGCACGGTCTGTTTAACGCGGAGATGGCTCCGGTCACAGTGAGCGAGGGTAAAAAGCCGCCGCGCCTGGTTAGCAGTGATGAACAACCCCGGCCGGGAACCACCGCTGAGCAACTCGCTCAGTTGCGCCCTGCCTTTCGTCGTGAAGATGGAACGGTCACGGCGGGTAATGCCTCAACCCTGAACGATGGTGCCGCTGCGGTGCTGTTGATGAGCGGTGAAAAAGCGCGGGAAAGCGGGTTACCGATCCTGGGACGGATCGTGAGTTATGCCGTGACCGGCGTTGATCCCTCGGTGATGGGCATCGGGCCGGTCAGCGCCTGCCAGACGGCTCTGGCCCGGGCAGGCTGGGCGCTGGATGAAGTGGACGTCATTGAAGCAAATGAAGCCTTTGCCGCGCAGGCGCTGGCCGTTGGCAAACTGCTCGGCTGGGATGAACGCAAGGTGAACGTTAACGGTGGTGCGATTGCGCTTGGCCACCCCATCGGCGCCTCTGGCTGTCGGATCCTCGTCACGCTGCTGCATGAGATGCAACGCCGCGACGCGAAAAAAGGGCTCGTCACCCTGTGTGTGGGAGGTGGGCAAGGCATTGCGTTAACCCTTGCGCGCTAACCGCGCCCGGACATCTCGTTGGTACCCGAATATAACAATGATAGTGAGGAGTCATAATGAGTGTGTTGATTGCCCTGGCGGCGCTGGCATTGCTGATGCTTGCGGCCTATCGCGGATACAGCGTTATTCTGTTTGCCCCCATCGCGGCGCTGGGTGCCGTGCTGCTGACCGATCCGGGGGCCGTCGGCCCGACGTTTACCGGTCTGTTTATGGAAAAGATGGTCGGCTTCGTCAAGCTCTACTTCCCGGTGTTCCTGCTGGGTGCCGTGTTTGGCAAGCTGATTGAGCTTTCCGGTTTCTCACGCGCTATCGTCGCTGCAGCGATCCAGATCCTCGGGCGCCGCCATGCGATTCCGGTCATTGTGCTGGTGTGTGCATTGTTAACGTACGGCGGCGTTTCGCTCTTCGTGGTGGCCTTTGCCGTCTATCCTTTTGCGGCCGAACTGTTCCGCCAGAGCGGCATCCCCAAACGTCTTATCCCGGCGACCGTGGCTCTGGGTGCGTTCTCGTTTACCATGGACGCCCTGCCCGGTACGCCGCAGATCCAGAACATTATCCCCACCAGCTTCTTTGGCACTAACGCCTGGGCCGCGCCGTGGCTTGGGCTGATTGGCTCGCTGTTTATCCTCTGTTTTGGCCTGCTCTGGCTGGAGCGTCAGCGGCGAAAGGCGCTCAACAACAATGAAGGTTACGGTTCCGATCTGAAAAATGAACCTGAAACGCCGGACAACATTAATCTGCCCCATCCGCTGATCGCCATTTCCCCTCTGCTGCTGGTCGGGATCCTCAACCTGCTGTTTACCCGCTGGATCCCCGGCTGGTACGGGACGCACCATGAGCTTATCCTGCCCGGACTGGCGAAGCCGATTGTCACCGAGGTCAGCAAAATCACCGCCATCTGGGCCGTGGAAGCGGCGCTGATCGCGGGTATTGTCATGGTACTGCTTTTTGGATTTCGCAATATCCGGGGACGGCTGGCAGAAGGCAGCCGGACGGCGGTCAGCGGCGCCATTCTGGCGGCAATGAATACCGCGTCTGAATACGGTTTCGGGGCGGTGATCGCTGCGCTGCCCGGTTTTCTGGTCTTATCCAAAGCGCTCGCCGCTATCCCGAACCCGTTGCTCAACGAAGCCATCAGCGTGACCGTGCTTGCCGGGATCACCGGTTCGGCGTCGGGCGGGATGAGCATCGCCCTTGCGGCCATGGCCGATACGTTTGTCGCGGCCGCCCACGCAGCCAATATCCCTCTGGAGGTTCTCCACCGCGTGGCCTCGATGGCCAGCGGCGGCATGGATACGCTTCCCCATAACGGGGCCGTGATTACGTTGCTTGCCATTACGGGTCTGAGCCATCGTCAGGCGTATGGCGGCATTTTCGCTATCACCCTCATCAAAAGTCTGGCGGTGCTTTTTGTCATTGCCGTGTTCTATCTCACCGGCATTGTGTAAGGAGAATAAAATGAATCTGAACGGTAAAACCGCACTGGTGACCGGCTCGACCAGCGGTATTGGACTTGGGATCGCTGGCGTGCTGGCGAAGGCCGGCGCGCAGTTGATTCTTAACGGTTTCGGCGACAGTGAATCGGCAAGAGACGAAATCGCGAAACGGGGTAAAACGCCGGGCTATCACGATGCGGACCTGCGTGACGTCCAGCAGATTGAAGCCATGATGCACTACGCCGAAAGCCGGTATGGCGGAGTCGATATTCTGATCAACAACGCCGGTATACAGCACGTCGCACCTGTTGATGCGTTCCCGGTGGAGAAATGGAACGACATTATCGCCATCAACCTCTCTTCCGTCTTTCACACCAGCCGGCTGGCGCTGCCTGCGATGCAGGCGAAAAACTGGGGGCGCATCATTAATATCGCCTCCGTGCATGGGCTGGTCGCGTCGAAAGAGAAATCCGCCTATGTTGCCGCCAAGCATGGCGTGGTGGGCTTTACCAAATCCCTGGCGCTGGAGACCGCCCGCACCGGTATTACCGCCAATGCCATCTGCCCGGGCTGGGTGCTGACCCCGCTGGTGCAGCAGCAAATCGACAGACGTATTGCCGATGGCGTCGCACCGGATGTCGCTCGTGAGCAACTGCTGGCAGAGAAACAGCCCGCCGGTGAGTTTGTTACGCCGGAACAGCTAGGCGAGCTGGCGTTGTTTTTGTGCAGTGACAGCGCCGTACAGGTCCGCGGCGCCGCCTGGAATATGGATGGCGGATGGGTCGCACAGTGACCGCGGTATCGGCATAAAAAAACCTGGCACCGCAAGGTGTCAGGTTTTGTCGGCCCGGGCTAGCTCGAACAGCTCACTTCCAGGCGTTTTCCCCAGTCCGGCGGACGGCTGACATAGTCGTCATCACGGTCAGCAAACGGCGTACGCAGAGCCACATGCAGGCGATGTAGTTCGTCATACTCCCCCTGCTCTGCCTGTTCAATGGCCCGCTGCGCCAGCCAGTTGCGCAACACCATCGCCGGGTTCGCCGCGTTCATTTGTGCCTGCCGGGTTGCGTCGTCGACTTGCTCTTGCTGCAACCGCGCACGGTAAAGCGCAAACCAGTCGTCAAAGCCCTGCCTGTCAATGAACTCGTCGCGCAGCGGTGAGGCACTACTGTGTTGCTCAGTCTGGCTCAGCATCCGGAAGGTGCGGGTGTAATCGCTGCCTTCACGTTCCATGAGGGCAAACAGAGCGTTCAGGATGTCGTTATCGCCCCTCTCCTGCGTCACCAGCCCCAGCTTGTTGCGCATCAACGCGCCGTATTCGCGCAGTAAAATGTCCTGGTAGCTGTCGAGCGCATCATTCAGGGCATCAACGTCGATAAACGGCGACAGAGTTTGCGCAAGGCGCTGCAGGTTCCACAGGCCAACAGCCGGCTGATTGTCGAAACTGTAACGTCCCTGATAGTCAGAATGGTTGCAGATGTACCCCGGCTGATAGTCATCAAGGAAGCCAAACGGACCGTAATCAAAGGTCAACCCGAGAAGCGACATGTTGTCCGTGTTCATCACCCCATGGGCAAACCCGACCGTCTGCCAGCGGGCAATCATGGTTGCGGTAAGGGCTACCACATCGCGGAACCAGAGAATGTACTTATCGGCCTCGTCCTGGAAATGAGACCAGTGATGACGAATGGCATAATCCGCAAGCTGGCGGACTTTTTCCGGCTCACGACGATAATAAAAGTGTTCAAAGTGGCCAAAACGCAGATGGCTTTGCGCAACGCGCATGAGCATCGCCCCTTTTTCCATCGTTTCACGCGCCACCGGGGTGTCACTGGTTACAATCGACAGTGCGCGGGTGGTGGGGATCCCCAGCGCATGCATCGCTTCTGAGGCCAGACATTCGCGAATAGTCGAACGCAATACCGCGCGCCCGTCGCCCATTCGCGAGTAAGGGGTCAGACCGGCCCCCTTCAGGTGCCAGTCCACCGTCTCCCCGTTGGGCAGCCGTTGTTCGCCCAGCAGGATCCCCCGGCCATCGCCCAGTTGTCCTGCCCAGACGCCAAACTGATGTCCGCTATAGACCTGAGCCAGAGGCTGCATACCGGCAAGCAGCGCTTCGCCTCCCCAGACGCCAGCGCCGTCGGAGGGCTGAAACATCTCAGGTGGAACAGCCAGCTCATCTGCCAGCCGATCGTTATGCCAGATAAGACGGGAATTTTGTAACGGTGTGGGTTTGAGTGCGGTATAAAAACCCGGCAACTCGTCATGCCAGTGAGCAGTAAAAGACAGGGTCATAGGTCCTCCTGCTTTTAGTGTAGAGGGTTTACCCGGACTTAAACACGGGCGAAAGAGAGGGTTATCACTGAACGAGCGTGGTGACGTGCTCTGCAGAGACGGCTGGCCAGAGCGCCCCCTGCATTGCGCCAAAGTTAAAGGACAAGACGCGCTGCAATAAACCGTGGTCATCAATGCCGCCGACGAGCACGGACTGACAGTGAGGCGTTATTTGCCAGAGGATTGCGCGCATAAAAGGCTCAAAAGAGAGTTCAGAAGCACGCTGCTGGATAAATCCCTTGTCGAGAATGACCCGTTTAAACAATCCATCATAAACGGCTTTCAACGACGCTGCGCCTGCGCCAAAGTTTGCCAGCACCAGCGGAAAATGGATTGCCATTCTCGCCAGTTGCAGATCGTCCTTCCCGTTATTTAAACCTGGATAATTCTCATTAACAGTAAACTCAAGAAACGGATAACGCTCAAGTATTGAAACAGCGTTCCCATTACTTAATAAAAATTCAACAATTACAGGTGTAATATTGATCCATGCAATTAACTGATGCTGAATAAAAAACAGTTTACAGGTATCAAGCAATTGCAATTTCTCGTTAAACAACGCTAACTCTTCTTCAGCCGAAAGCCGCGGGATAACGAGTTCGGTGGGGATCCGAACGTGGGTACCGACGCCAGTAAAGTTAACCAGAACCTCTAAACCTTTAAGCTCGCCAGCGCTATTACGGGCAGGCAGAAGCATCAGTTCAGACTGGTAAGCATTATCTAGCGTAATAATCATTGCACTCGCCCCGCATTAAAGATGAGAGAGGACATCCTGGAGCAATTGCCGACACAATTCCACTGTCTTGATTTTAATAAGATTAATTTCATTAGTTCCGTATTATTTTTCAGATTTATCCCTGAATCTAAAATAATCTTATCCTGGTTGCTCAGTAATAGCCAGTTTTAGATAAAACAGACTCCTGAGGAGATAAGTCATTTTTCGTAAATTTAACTTTAAACCTCTTATTTGAGAAAAAATGGCATGATTTATTAGTTATCATGCCATCATAAGAGACTGCTCTTTGACAGACTAAATACGTCGTGCCTGCCAGAAGTTTTTACGCCAGTAAACATTATCGAGCGACGAGCGCATCACCCCACGACTGGTCGAGGCGTGAATAAACTGATTATCGGTATCATAAATACCGACGTGAAGCCCACTGTCACCCGAGCCGGTTTTGAAAAAAACCAGGTCGCCGGGCAGCAAATCATCTTTATCGATTTCCGTGCCAATTTCCGCCTGTTTGCGCGTTTCGCGCGGAAGCTGTAAATCAAACTTATCGCGAAACGTCATCAGAACAAAGCCAGAACAATCTACGCCCCCACGGCTCATGCCGCCATAACGATAGGGCGTGCCGCGCCAGTTGCTCAGCTGATCGTTAAGGCTGGCAATGACGGTAATAGAATCTGAAAGCCGCGGGTTAGGCGGCGGCGCACGATGGCTACTGCATCCCGCAAGAAATAACGCGGCCATCAGGAGAAACCAGAATCGCATTTTCAGACGAATCCTCTGCTTTTTTTGTTCTTTTCGTAATTTAGCGTGCAACGGCGTTAACAGGCAAGAAACGGTTACGCCTGCGCGGTAGAAATCAGCATCTTATGCCCTTCTATATCCAGCCTGCGGAAAGACATATTGTACGCGCGGGCAAGATTTGGCGGCGTCAATACCGCATCGCGCGTGCCGCTGGCAATCATCTTTCCTCGCGCCAACAGCCACACCCGGTGGGCGTGACGCAGCGTATGGTTCAGGTCATGACTGCTCATGACCACGCCGATCCCTTTTCTGCTCAGGGAGCTTAACAGGGTGTCCAGCGCGGCCTGTTGTGCCACATCCAGACCGCTCATCGGTTCATCCAGAAGCAGCAGTCTGCCGTGCGGATTGCCGGCCGGGTGAATCTGCAAAATGACGGCCGCCAGACGCACGCGCTGCCACTCGCCCCCCGAAAGCTGGCTGGCATGCCGGGACAGTTTATCTTCTAGCCCTAATCCCGCCGCCACCTCAGTGAGCAGCGACGTATGCTGTTTATCGTGCAGATGCAGCATCAGGTAGTGCCAGACGGGCATCGCAAAGGGCGGGACCTGCTGCTGCACCAGATAGCTGCGCCTGTGCGCCAGCGAGACTGGCGACCAGTCAGCAAGGTTATGCTCCAGCAGGGTTATCTCCCCCGCGCCGGCGGTCAGCCCTGCCATGCGCGCCAGTAAGGTGCTTTTTCCTGCGCCGTTCGGCCCGACAAGATGCAGGATTTCGCCTGCATTGATGGCACCGGTTATCGGCTCCAGACGCCCCGTATCGGCGACGTCCGTGAGCTGCATCAGCAACGTCATTATTTCGCCAGCGCCAGCTTGATAGACTCCATAACAATCGGATCTTCAGGCGTCATGTCCGGTGAAAAACGCTGCACCACCTGTCCGTCACGACCGATAAGGAATTTTTCAAAATTCCACAGGATATCGTCCGGATAGAGCGGCGCGCGTCCTTTACTGGCCATGCGCTCATAAAAACCGCTGCCTTCCGGCGCAACGGCGGTCGGCGCGGCCGCCACCAGCTTGGCATACAGGGGATGGCGATGTTCACCGTTAACGTCGATTTTGCTGAACATCGGGAACGTCACACCGTAGGTGGTGCTGCAAAACGTTTTGATTTCGTCTTCGCTGCCCGGCTCCTGGCCCAGGAACTGGTTGCACGGGAAGCCCAGCACGGTGAAACCGTCTTTCTCCCAGGCTTTTTGAATGTTTTCCAGCTGTTCGTACTGCGGCGTCAGGCCACATTTGGAGGCCACATTCACGATGAGCAGCACGTTGCCTTTATAGCTTTCCAGCGTGGTTTTCTCACCCTCAATGGTGGTCACTTCGGTATTCAAAATATCAGACTGCATAGCATTCCCTCAGGTTATCTTACGGGTAGTGATTTAACGTCCGGATTTTAATAGTAGCCAGATAAATACCGGCGCGCCCAGCGTGGCGGTCACCACGCCTATTGGCAGCTCAGCGGCTGTCAGGGCGAGCCGGGCGATGATATCCGCCACCAGCAGCGTTACCGCCCCGGCAACCGCCGAGGCCGGCAGTAAGGTTCGATGGTCGGTGATACCGCACAGACGCAGCATGTGCGGGATAACCAGCCCAATAAAGCCAATCGCCCCGGCCAGTGCCACACTCACACCAACCAGCCAGCCAATGGCAATGACCAGCACGTTACGCCAGAAGCCTATCGGCATGCCAAGCTGGCGGGCCGAGGTTTCCCCCAGCGCGAGAATATTCAGCGGCTGTGCCTGCAGGCCTGCCCACAGCAAGACCGGTATCAGCAGTGCCATCAGCCAGCCCTGGCGCCAGTCTACGCCCCCGAAGCCGCCCATCATCCAGTACATCAACTGACGCAAGTCAAAGGACGTGGAGAAATACACCGCCCAGGTCATCAGCGCGCTACAGATGATCCCCAGAGCCACCCCGGCAAGCAGCAGCCGACTGGTTGATAAGTGCCGTCTGGCAAAGCGCAAAAGGATTACCGTTATCAGCAACGCGCCGATAATGGCGCTGAGGCTAATCCCCCATGAGGAGAGTTCCCCCCCGCCCAACATCACCGCCGCCACCAGCCCTACGCCCGCGCCATTCGACACGCCGAGCAGCCCGGGCTCCGCCAGTGGGTTATCAAATAATGCCTGCATAATGGTGCCGCACAATGCCAGCGCGGCGCCCACCAGGATCACCGCCAGCGTGCGCGGCAGACGGATTTGCCAGACGAAAAGCTGCCCCTCAGGCTCAAACCAGTGTTCAGGCCCTATCCACTGTTCCCCGGCGCACAGGCTAACGCCTGCGGTAACAATGAGCAGCAGCACGAGCAAAAGCAGGTGTCGTTGATCTAAACGGTGCTGGCGATGGGCATAATCAAGCATGGACATGGTTTTAGTAGCGTGTGATGTAATTGATTTTACGGCGGGTTTGCCAGAGAGCGCAAAGAAAAAAGGCCGCGTGAGCGGCCTTTTTAGTTAGTTCATATTACTCTGCTTTGGGCGTTGCGTTTTCGACACGGCTTTTTAACTTCTGGCCGGGTCTGAAGGTCACCACGCGGCGGGCTGTAATCGGAATATCTTCCCCCGTCTTTGGGTTACGGCCCGGACGTTGGTTTTTGTCACGCAAATCAAAATTGCCAAAACCGGAGAGTTTTACCTGCTCACCATTTTCCAGAGCACGACGGATCTCTTCGAAAAACAGCTCTACCAGCTCTTTGGCATCTCGTTTGCTAAGCCCAAGCTTATCAAACAGATATTCTGACATTTCAGCTTTTGTAAGCGCCATAGGTTCAATCCCTCAATGATGCCTGGAATCGCTCTTTTAATGCCTCTACACATTTGGCGACGGTAGCGGCAATCTCCTCTTCTTCGAGTGTACGGCTGGTATCCTGAAGGATAAGGCTAATAGCGAGGCTCTTGAAACCTTCTGCTACGCCCTTGCCGCGGTACACGTCAAATAAGTTTACGCCAACTACCTGATTTACGCCAACTTTCTTACATTCGGCCAAAATATCTGCTGCGGGCACATTTTCCGCGACCACAACCGCGATATCACGGCGGTTTGCCGGGAAGCGTGAGACGTCACGGGCCTGAGGAATGACGCGGTCCGCAACCGGGCTCCATTCCAGCTCGAACACGATGGTACGGCCGTTCAGGTCCAGCTTACGCTCCAGCTCAGGATGAACAACGCCAATGAAACCAATGCGTTTGCCGTCTAAATAGATAGCCGCGCTTTGGCCTGGATGCAGCGCAGGGATCGCTTCTGCACGGAATTCAATTTCAGATAATTTACCGGTCAGATCGAGAATTGCTTCCAGATCTCCCTTCATATCGTAGAAATCAACCGTGCCTTTTGCCAGGTCCCAGTGCTCTTCGTAACGGTTACCGCTGATGGCACCAGCCAGCATGAGATCCTGACGGATGCCTAAATTTGCCTGATTATCCGGTACAAAGCGTAAACCACTTTCGAAAATTCGTACGCGGTTTTGCTGACGATTCTGGTTGTAAACGATAGTCCCCAGCAGACCGGTCCACAGGGACAGGCGCATCGCGGACATTTCGCTGGAGATTGGGCTTGGCAGGATCAGCGCTTCCTGGCCCGGATGGATCATCTGCTGCAGTTTTGGATCAACAAAGCTGTAGGTGATCACTTCCTGATAGCCTTTGTCGTTCAGCATGGTTTTCACACGCTTAAGAGACAAATCTGCTTCACGGTGACTTCCCATCACCAGACCCGCCTGAACAGGCTCATCGGGGATGTTGTTGTAGCCATATACGCGAGCCACTTCTTCCACCAGATCTTCTTCGATCTCCATGTCGAAACGCCAGGATGGCGCAACGGCTTTCCACTCGTCCTGCCCTTCGGTCACGTCACAACCCAGGCGGCGAAGGATATCGCTGACCTGTGCGTCAGCAACATGGTGACCAATCAGACGATCCAGTTTGCTACGACGCAGGGTAATGGTCGCACGCTTCGGCAACGTCGCTTCGTGGGTGACGTCGATAACCGGGCCCGCTTCACCGCCGCAGATGTCGATCAGCAGACGCGTCGCACGCTCCATCGCTTTGTGCTGCAGTGCCGGATCGACGCCACGCTCATAACGGTGAGAGGCATCGGTATGCAGGCCGTGACGACGTGCGCGACCGGTGATAGAGAGCGGGCTGAAAAACGCACACTCCAGCAGAACGTTTTGCGTTTCATCGTTTACACCGGAGTGTTCGCCACCGAAGATACCGCCCATCGCCAGCGCTTTAACGTGGTCCGCGATCACCAGCGTATCAGCATTCAGTTTTGCTTCGCTACCGTCGAGCAGAACCAGGGTTTCGCCCTCTTTCGCCATACGCACCACAATACCGCCTTCGATACGATCTTTATCGAACGCGTGCATCGGCTGACCCAGCTCCAGCAGAACATAGTTGGTCACGTCAACGACGGCGTCGATAGAACGAATACCGCAGCGACGCAGCTTCTCTTTCATCCACAGCGGGGTTGGCGCTTTTACGTTGATGCCTTTCACCACACGACCAAGGTAGCGTGGGCACGCATCAGCGGCTTCAACCTGAATCGGCAGTGTGTCACTGATGGTAGCGTCAACCGGTACGATTTCCGGTACGTTCAGTTCAGTCTGGTTCAGCACGGCCACATCGCGGGCCACGCCGATAATGCCTAAGCAGTCCGCACGGTTTGGCGTCACGCTGATTTCAATGGTGTTGTCATCAAGTTTCAGGTATTCGCGGATGTCGGTACCAATAGGCGCATCAAGCGGCAGCTCAATGATGCCATTGTGATCGTCGGAAATACCCAGCTCAGAGAACGAACACAACATGCCTTCAGACGGCTCACCGCGCAGTTTCGCTGCTTTAATTTTAAAATCGCCCGGCAGTACAGCCCCCACGCTCGCCACGGCCACTTTCAGGCCCTGACGGCAGTTTGGCGCGCCGCAGACGATATCCAGCAGGCGATCGCCGCCTACGTTAATTTTTGTCACACGCAGCTTGTCAGCGTTAGGGTGCTGACCGCACTCAACCACTTCGCCCACAACGACGCCATTGAAAGCGCCAGAAACCGGCTCAACACCGTCAACTTCCAGACCCGCCATGGTGATCTGGTTGGAAAGCGCTTCGCTATCAAGCGTGGTGTTCACCCATTCGCGTAACCACAGTTCACTGAATTTCATTGTTCTGTCCTGCCCTTATTTAAACTGTTTGAGGAAACGCAGATCGTTTTCGAAGAATGCACGCAAATCGGTCACGCCATAGCGCAGCATTGTCAGACGCTCCATGCCCATACCGAACGCAAAGCCGGAGTAGACTTCTGGATCGATACCCACGTTGCGCAGAACGTTTGGATGCACCATGCCGCAGCCCAGCACTTCCAGCCATTTGCCGTTTTTACCCATCACGTCAACTTCCGCAGACGGTTCAGTGAACGGGAAGTAGGACGGACGGAAACGAACCTGCAGGTCTTCCTCAAAGAAGTTGTTCAGGAAATCGTGCAGCGTACCTTTCAGGTTGGTAAAGCTAATGTTCTTATCAACAATCA
The DNA here is from genome assembly GCF_029967775.1 of Enterobacter sp. V89_11. Taxonomy (NCBI): domain Bacteria; kingdom Pseudomonadati; phylum Pseudomonadota; class Gammaproteobacteria; order Enterobacterales; family Enterobacteriaceae; genus Enterobacter; species Enterobacter sp. V89_11. Next base: position 187,424 of record NZ_JASCAN010000026.1, read on the forward strand.
GGCCTTCCATCTGATGGAACATCGGGGTATGGGTCTGATCGTAGTCGTTACGGTACACGCGGCCCGGTGCGATGATGCGGATCGGGGGTTCCTGTTCCTTCATGGTACGGATCTGAACGCCCGAGGTCTGAGTACGCAGCAGACGGGTGGCGTCGAACCAGAAAGTGTCGTGGTCAGCACGTGCCGGATGATGGCCTGGAATGTTGAGGGCGTCGAAGTTGTGGTAATCATCTTCGATTTCCGGGCCAGTCGCCACGGTAAAGCCGAGCTCACCGAAGAAACTTTCAATGCGATCAATGGTGCGGGTAACCGGATGCAGGCCACCGTTTTCGATACGGCGCCCCGGCAGGGAGACATCGATAGTCTCTGCCGCCAGACGCGCATTCAGCACCGAGCTTTCCAGCTCAGCTTTGCGCGCGTTCAGTGCCTGTTGCACCTGCTCTTTGGCTTCGTTAATGACCGCACCCGCTGCCGGGCGTTCCTCTGGCGGCAGTTCACGCAGGGTTGTCATTTGAAGGGTCAAATGCCCTTTCTTACCGAGATATTCGACGCGGACATTGTCTAACGCGGCAACATCTGAGGCCTGATTAATGGCGGCTGTTGCACTGGCAACCAGCTCTGCGAGATGTGACATGATTTTCCTCATTATGTCGGTGCAGACACCGATTTGGTGGAGTTATTCTCTCGAATTTAGACACAAAAAAAGCCTCCATCAGGAGGCTTATCTGGCGCTGTTTTTCGTTTCATCTTTCACGCGCTAGCCTCCTGAATTCAGGTGCTAAAGTAAAAGAAGAAGCGGAAAATAGCAGCATTCATGCTTGCGTTACCTTGTGTGGTAAAAAACCGTTAAGACCTTATTGAAAAGGTTGCACGGGTAAAAGTCAATCTTCTGATGGTGTTAAATGAAAAGAGGGAGCGAAGCCCCCTCTTTCAACTGGCTTATGCCAGTGCTGCTTTCGCTTTTTCGACCAGAGCGGTGAACGCTACTTTGTCGAATACTGCGATGTCAGCCAGGATCTTACGGTCGATTTCAACAGAGGCTTTTTTCAGGCCGTTGATGAATTTGCTGTAAGAAATACCGTTCTGACGTGCTGCTGCGTTGATACGCGCAATCCACAGTTGACGGAACTGACGCTTACGTTGACGACGGTCACGGTAAGCGTACTGACCTGCTTTGATAACAGCCTGGAAGGCAACGCGGTATACGCGTGAACGCGCACCGTAGTAGCCTTTAGCTTGTTTCAAAATTTTCTTGTGACGTGCACGTGCAATTACACCACGTTTTACGCGAGCCATATGTGCTCTCCTGTATCTATATTCTTAGTAAAAAATTAAACGTTAACGGCTTATGCGTACGGCAGGCACGCGATAACCAGACCCAGATCGCCTTTAGAAACAAGGCCTTTTGGACGCAGGTGACGTTTACGCTTAGTAGATTTTTTGGTCAGAATATGACGCAGGTTTGCGTGCTTACGCTTAAATCCACCACCACCGGTTTTTTTGAAGCGCTTAGCAGCACCGCGTACGGTCTTAATTTTTGGCATCTTAATTACTTCCACTTCGCATTGTTAAATAAACGAAACATAGGCGAACAAAACCTATGAGACCCGAAGGCTCCACAGGTTTTGCTGCTTGAAGGCCTTACTGTTTCTTCTTAGGAGCGAGCACCATGATCATCTGGCGGCCTTCGATCTTCGTAGGGAAGGATTCGACTACTGCCAGTTCACTCAGATCGTCACGGACGCGGTTAAGCACTTCCATACCAATCTGTTGGTGGGCCATCTCACGACCGCGGAAACGCAGTGTGATCTTGGCCTTATCGCCATCTTCCAGAAAGCGAATCAGGCTGCGGAGTTTTACCTGATAATCGCCATCGTCGGTACCAGGACGGAATTTAATTTCCTTAACCTGGATAACTTTTTGCTTTTTCTTCTGTTCCTTAGAAGACTTACTCTTTTCATAAAGGAACTTGCCGTAGTCCATGATACGACAAACTGGCGGTTCGGCGTTAGGGCTGATTTCAACTAAATCTACTCCAGCTTCTTCAGCCTTTTCGATCGCTTCTCTCAGACTCACAATCCCCAGCTGCTCGCCTTCCAGACCTGTTAAGCGAACTTCCTGGGCGCGAATCTCGCCATTGATACGATTCGGACGTGCCGTTTGAACTCGTTTTCCGCCTTTAATACCTTATTCCTCCAGTTGTTGAAGACTGCGGCTGCGAATCTCTTGTTGCAGCTTCTCAATCACTTCACTTACGTCCAGGCTCCCCAGGTCTTTACCACGGCGGGTGCGAACGGCAACTTTGCCTGCTTCCACCTCTTTATCACCACAGACCAACATATACGGGACACGACGTAAAGTGTGCTCGCGGATTTTAAAGCCAATCTTCTCATTTCTCAAGTCTGCTTTTACGCGAATGCCCGCATTTTGTAGTTTCTGCGTCAATTCTTTAACGTATTCAGCCTGAGAATCGGTAATGTTCATCACCACGACCTGCACTGGCGCAAGCCAGGTTGGGAAGAAGCCGGCAAACTCTTCAGTCAGGATGCCGATGAAGCGCTCCAGAGAACCGAGGATTGCACGGTGAATCATAACCGGTACCTGACGTTCGTTGTCTTCGCCAACATAAGAGGCGCTTAAACGCTGCGGCAGGGAGAAGTCCAGCTGTACAGTACCGCACTGCCATGCGCGATCGAGGCAGTCATACAGGGTAAATTCAATTTTCGGACCGTAGAATGCGCCCTCGCCCAGCTGGTATTCAAACGGAATGCCGTTCTCTTCCAGCGCCACGGCGAGATCCGCTTCTGCGCGATCCCAGGTCTCATCGCTACCGATACGTTTTTCCGGACGCGTTGAGAGTTTGACAACGATCTTCTCGAAGCCAAAGGTGCTGTACATATCGTAGACCATACGAATACAGGCGTTAACTTCATCACGAACCTGATCTTCAGTACAGAAGATATGCGCATCATCCTGAGTAAAGCCACGAACACGCATCAGACCGTGCAATGCACCTGATGGCTCGTTACGGTGGCAGCTACCGAACTCTGCCATACGCAGCGGCAGATCGCGGTAGGATTTCAGACCCTGGTTGAAGATCTGAACGTGGCCAGGGCAGTTCATTGGCTTAATGCAGTATTCACGGTTCTCAGAAGAGGTGGTGAACATCGCATCTTTGTAGTTGTCCCAGTGGCCGGTTTTTTCCCACAGCACACGGTCCATCATGAACGGGCCTTTCACTTCCTGATACTGGTACTCTTTCAGCTTGGAGCGTACGAACGTTTCCAGTTCACGGAAGATAGTCCAGCCGTCATTGTGCCAGAACACCATACCCGGCGCTTCTTCCTGCATGTGGTACAGGTCAAGCTGCTTACCGATTTTACGGTGGTCACGTTTAGCCGCCTCTTCCAGGCGCTGCAGGTAGGCGTTAAGGGCTTTTTTATCGGCCCACGCGGTACCATAGATACGCTGCAACATCTTGTTGTTGCTATCGCCACGCCAGTAGGCGCCCGCGATTTTCATCAGCTTAAAGTGATGACAGAAGCGCATGTTCGGCACGTGCGGACCACGGCACATGTCGACGTATTCTTCGTGATGGTACAAGCCAGGCTTGTCATCATGAGAGATGTTTTCATCAAGAATAGAGACTTTATAGCTCTCGCCACGCTTCACGAAGGTTTCACGCGCTTCGTGCCAGCTGACTTTCTTCTTAATGACGTCATAGTTAGTTTCGGCGAGCTCGTGCATACGTTTTTCGAGCGCGTCGATATCTTCCTGAGTCAGGGTATGGTCAAGATCAACGTCATAGTAGAAACCGTTGTCGATAACCGGACCGATCGCCATTTTGGTGTTCGGCCACAGCTGTTTGATCGCATGACCTAACAGGTGCGCGCAGGAGTGACGAATGATCTCCAGACCTTCTTCGTCTTTCGCTGTGATGATAGACAGCTGCGCATCGCTTTCAATCAGGTCAGATGCATCAACCAGCTCACCATTAACACGGCCAGCGATGGTTGCTTTCGCGAGTCCAGGACCAATGTCCAGGGCAACATCCATTGGGCTTACAGCGTGGTCGTAATGGCGTTGGCTGCCATCAGGAAGAGTAATTACAGGCATTTTATATCCTTATTTGCAGTGATGCCCCACACATAAGAGCATATACAAAGAAAATAATCGTGATTTGACAATAGATTACGACACCATCTGACCAACAATCGTCAAATTGGCTCGCGATCATTCACCCACCGAAAATCAGATAAATGCGGATTTACGGCAAGCCCTGCAATGGTAACACTAACAAAAGAGAGATTGCACCCTTTGCGGGCAGATTGCTGCGCTGGCACTTTCGCATGAATTTGCAGGGCGCATATCTCCGGTGCTCGCATTCCAGAGATGCTGGGCTACTCTTGAACAAGTCTTTAAACCCAAAGGTGCATACCATGAACGTATCAAGTAGAACGGTTGTGATATTGAACATCCTTTCAGCCACCGGTTTATTGTTGATTCTTGCAGAACGATTCCACTGGTTCTAACCGAACCGGAAGCAGGCATAACCTGATTCACCACTGGAGAAGGGGCATTTCCCCGCCCTGTTTGGTAGACTGTTCGCATCAACTTACAAGGATCAGGTTATGCCAACAAAACGATTTGCCGTAAAACACTGGAAAATGGTACTGGTGCTGATTGCCATCTGCGGCGCGATGCTGCTTCTGCGTTGGGCGGCAATGATTTGGGGCTGAATGTGGATATAAATAACTGCGCAGGGAATAACATCGTTATCCGTAATACCCTTTTGCGGACATTCACCGCCAGGACGAAATACGGACGATACGTTTACGTCAAATAGGTTTACCGCGAAAAAACCGGTACCACAAAATCCGGTTTTTTTGGCGCGTTGAATTAGCGTTTAAACGTCAATAACAACACGGCAAAACCCATCAGGACCATTCACCTGCAACCAGTTTATGGACGTCAAAAGCATCATTCATAGACTGACCTGTGGACTGAGAGGCTGGCGCGATGTTAGACCCGGCTTCAACGTCAGCGGCTTTCGCAATGCCGATTTGGCTGTGGGTCTCACTGGCTGTCGGGGTGGTTTCATCAGCAGCAAATACGCCAAAAGACAGTGCGGAAAGCACCATCGCTGCTGCGGCAGTTTTGATTTTTTTCATAATGTTTTTTCTCTTTCTACATTTAATGCTAATAATGCTAAATACCTTAAGGCCGAATTCTGCCCGTGCTAAGAGTGTAGATCCAGATCACACTTTTGCCTAGCCTGTCACGTTATCAATTCGTGTCAAATAAGCCGAAAATTAATGAAAATGCATTATGAAGAAATTATGGAGATATCAGCAGACCAGATATTTCAAAACAGCGTTTAATATAAAACAGCACAGTTTCAAAAAATAAAAAACGGGCCGATAGCGTAATCGGCCCGAGAATATTACATTTTATAACCCAGTGAAACCGTGGTTCTGCGGTCGGTATGATCCGGAGCAGAATCAGGAGGAGAAGAGTTCCAGGTGACGTTGTAGGCCACTTTCAGGCCAAAGTGTTCGTTGATGGCCACGTTCAGCGCTGTTTCTGAGTTCAGCGTCGTATCGTCGGCACCAAACACAGACACCCCCTGGGTAAATTTGGTGTTGTCAGTCATCTGCCAGGCATAGGTGCCGGAAGCGTAACCGAGCGGTTGAGTTTTGGTTTCGCCGTCGGTGTACTCGTCGTAGCGCACACCTGGACCGAATTCAAAACGTAAACTGTGTACCGGACCGTTCAGGAACTGACGACCGTAACCGGCAGTGAACACATCACGCTGGCGATAGCCGTTGTAACGGTCAGTTAACCAGCTGGCCTGACCAAACAGGTAGTCAAAGTCGGTCATGTTGTAACGGCTACGTCCGCCAACCGCATATTTCTCGGAAGAGCGTTCGTCATTCGCGGAGGTGTTACTGGCATTTCCCCACAGAGACCAGGCGGTGGTATTACCGTACCAGGTCAGCGTACTGTCCGCCGTGAGAGAGGAGCTTTTCGTGTTACCGGATTGTGCAAGATAGCCAGCGTTCAGGTTACCTTCAAACGGTTTTTGCGCGGTGGCTGGATCGTCCATGACAGTAAAAACGGAATCATCTGCGGTCGCGTTCATTGCAGCAAACACGCCACCCGCCAGCATCAGTGCAGCGGGTACTGTCTTCAAAAGCTTCATTTTATTAAGGAGTCCGTACAACAAAAAAAGAGACCACACGGTCCCGGAAACTTTCTTGAGGATCAATGACAAGGCGTCCAGAGAAAGGTAACAAATTATAAAAAGCCGCAAATAACATAGCAATGATTTCTTATTTCATTTTTTGAATAAGAACGATCTCAAAAAGCGTTTTATTTTATATAAGCCGCAGCAGACTTTATGTCAGTATTCATATTTAAAATCATACTGTTATTTACATTGCCTTCCTGACAAATGGTGCCAGACTAAAAGGAACCCACGCTAAAAGGAGGTAATGATGGTTTCTATCTACACCCTGACGCTCTCCCCTTCCCTCGACTCCGCCACCCTGACGCCCCAGATTTACCCGGAAGGTAAATTGCGCTGCAGCGCCCCGGTGTTTGAGCCCGGCGGCGGCGGTATCAATGTGGCGCGAGCCATAACGCACCTCGGTGGAAAGGCGACAGCAATTTTCCCCACAGGCGGCGCGACCGGTGAGCACCTGGTCTCTCTGCTGGCCGATGAACAGGTGGCCTCGCAGACCGTCGAGGCCAAAGACTGGACGCGGCAAAACCTGCATGTGCACGTGGAGTCCAGCGGCGAGCAATACCGTTTCGTCATGCCGGGTGCAAAACTCAGTGAAGATGAGTTTCGTCAGCTTGAAGAGAAGGTGCTGGCCATTGAGAGCGGTGCTCTGCTGGTGATAAGCGGCAGCCTGCCGCCCGGTGTCAGCACGGAAAAACTGACGGCGCTGATTCGGGCCGCGCAGCAACGCGGTATCCGCTGCATTGTCGACAGTAGCGGCGAGGCACTGCAGGCAGCCCTGACGCCGGGCAATCTTGAGCTGGTTAAACCCAATCAGAAAGAGTTAAGCGCGCTGGTGAACCGCGAGCTGAACCAGCCGGACGATGTCCTCACCGCCGCGCAGGAGCTGGTTCACAGCGGCAAAGCGCGACGGGTCGTGGTCTCCCTTGGCCCGCAGGGTGCCCTGGCCGTGGACGAAACGGGGTCCGTTCAGGTTGTCCCGCCGCCGATGAAAAGCCAGAGTACCGTGGGCGCAGGTGATAGCATGGTTGGAGCGATGACCCTGAAACTGGCCCAGGGTGCTTCATTACTGGAGATGACACGCTACGGCGTCGCAGCGGGTAGCGCTGCCACCATCAACCAGGGCACACGTCTCTGTTCGCTTAGCGACACGCAAAAAATCGTCGATTACCTGTCCCGAAATTAATCCCCCTTTTCCCCTTCTCTGTGAAGGGGAAATACGCGGCATAGTCGCCAAACGCAGCCTATCGACTATGCTAAGAAAACTTCCAAGATAACAATGAGGTGAATTATGAGCAGTGGTGACATCACCCGCTACGTCGTTACCATCAACATTCATCAAGCGTCGCTGACCGAGCTTAATGAGCTCAACAACGCCTTTACCCGGGCCAATTTCCTGCTCACACTCACGGATGACGAGGGCAATATCCATGATTTAGGCACCCTGACGTTTGGCCTGATCAGCGCCCTGAGTAAAGAAGAGGTTCACGCTCTGGCGGCCAGTCTGGTCGAAAGCGTGACCGACAAAGCGGCAGAAATTGATCTTGATACCTGGGAAAGCTGGCAGAAAAAAGAACAATAAGTGCCCTGCATGAATTTAAACCGCTCAGGTGTGCGTTAGTTCGTATTTTTTTACCGCAATTATGCGCTAACTTTATGATCTGGCAGACAACATGGGAGAGACAACATGTGGCAGGCTATCAGTCATCTTTTAAGTGAGCAACTGGGTGAAGGTGAAATTGAACTGCGGAACGAACTGCCAGGCGGAGAAATCCACGCCGCATGGCACTTACGCTACGCCGGGCGCGATCTCTTTGTTAAATGCGATGAGCGAGAGCTGCTTCCGATTTTCACCGCCGAAGCCGACCAGCTGGAACTGTTGTCGCGCAGTAAAACGGTGACGGTCCCGCAGGTCTGGGCCGTGGGCAGCGACCGCGACTACAGTTTTCTGGTCATGGAATTTCTTCCTGCCCGCCCGTTAGACGCCCATAACGCCTTCATTCTCGGCCAACAGTTAGCGCGACTGCATCAATGGAGCGACCAGCCGCAGTTTGGTCTCGATTTTGACAACGACCTCTCCACCACTCCACAACCTAACGCCTGGCAACGACGCTGGTCGACATTCTTTGCTGAGCAACGCATTGGCTGGCAGCTGGAACTGGCTGCGGAGAAAGGTCTGGAGTTTGGCAATATCGATGCCATCGTCGAACACATTCAGCAGCGTCTGGCATCCCACCAGCCTCAGCCGTCTCTGCTGCACGGCGATTTGTGGTCAGATAACTGCGCGCTGGGTCCTGACGGCCCCTATATCTTCGACCCGGCCTGTTACTGGGGCGACAGGGAGTGTGACCTGGCGATGCTGCCACTGCACCCTGAGCAACCGCCGCAAATTTACGACGGGTACCAGTCCGTGCTGCCTCTGCCGCAGGGTTTTCTTGAGCGCCAGCCGGTGTATCAGCTGTACACACTGATGAACCGCGCCATTCTGTTTGGCGGAGAACATCTGGTCAATGCCCAGAGGGCACTTGAACGTGTGCTTGCCGCGTAATGGCGGGACGGGTGGCTATGTCGCCACCCTTATCGGTTACAGGAATCCCAACAGCGAAAAGAAGAAGTACCCCGCCACGATGATAATGACTGGCAGGATATACAGCGGGAAAATTTGCAGGAAAATGGTGTGACGCGGCACAACAATGCGGGACTCAATCTGCTCGCGGCTCATCCCTTCCGGGCCTTTCGCCTGTTCGAGAATCATCTGGTCTTCCACACCTTCGCGTAAAAAGCGCGTCTGACGGCTCATGCGTGCGCCAGAGGCCTGCAACGCCATACCAATAAAGATCAGCGCGTAGATCACCCAAAACCCGAGATTCAACTGCTGATGAAAATTCGGCGTCGGCGAATTGAACCAAAAGACATTCAGAAACGGCGTGTTAAAACGCATCATTTCAATCATGACATGAGCAAAATCAAGCATTACCGCATTAATACCTGGCTGTTTTTCACTGTGATCGTACATAAATTTGAGCACAGAGATCAGCGTCGAAATGACGGCTGGAATAAAAATTACCCAGCCAGCAATACGTTTTAAGACAGCAATGCGTCCAGCTTGTTGATACGTCATCAGTTCCCCTTCATAAAGACGCGTTATTTCTGCCTAAGTCTACCTGCTGACCATCATTTTCGCCCGCTCTTTAAAGGCAATATGCTAAATTGCAGAGTGCACTTAGCATTTATCGTCTGTCGTACACCCTGGATAAGGAGACGTTGTGATGTCGACACCGCGCCAGATTCTTGCCGCAATTTTTGACATGGATGGATTACTGATCGATTCCGAACCGTTGTGGGATCGCGCCGAACTGGACGTTATCGCCAGCCTGGGCGTTGATATCAGCCGCCGTAATGAACTTCCGGATACGCTTGGTCTGCGCATCGATATGGTGGTGGACCTGTGGTATGCCCAGCAGCCGTGGGTGGGACCCGATCGCGACGAAGTGACCGCGCGCATTATCAGCCGCGCCATCTCACTGGTGGAAGAGAGCAAGCCCCTGCTGCCCGGCGTGCGTGAAGCCGTCGCGCTGTGTAAAGCGCAGGGGTTGAAAGTTGGCCTGGCGTCAGCTTCACCGCTGCATATGCTGGAAAAAGTACTGACCATGTTTGAGCTGCGCGACAGCTTCGACGCGCTGGCCTCAGCGGAAACGTTGCCATACAGCAAGCCGCACCCGCAGGTCTATCTCGACTGCGCCGCTAAACTCGGTCTTGATCCTCTCTGCTGTGTCGCGCTGGAAGATTCCGTTAACGGAATGGTGGCCTCGAAGGCCGCGCGCATGCGCTCGATTGTTGTTCCCGCGGAGGAAGGCCGACACGATCCCCGTTTTGCCCTTGCCGACGTGAAGCTGAACTCACTGGTTGAGCTGACGGCGCAGCACCTGCGCGGCGAGTAACCCGCCCCTTTCAGGCAGCGTCAGGCTGCCTGCTTTAAAAACAAAACATCGTTTCATTTTGTTTGCTTTTCTTATCCCCCGCTTCTATCCTTAGCGTCAGAATGACAATAACCTTACTTCTGAGGCGCGTATGATACTGGATAACTTCACTCTGTCAGGAAAAGTGGCCATCGTCACCGGATGCGATACCGGTCTGGGACAAGCCATGGCCATTGCGCTGGCGCAGGCGGGATGCGACATCGTGGGTGTTAACCGCAAAGCGCCGGAGGAAACGGCTGCCTGCATTAGCGCACTCGGAAGGCGGTTCAGGGCGATTCGGGCCGACCTCAGTCAGCAAGAGAGTCTTCAGAACGTTGTTGACAGCGCGGTTGCTGAGATGGGGCGAGTCGATATTCTGGTGAATAATGCCGGGACCATACGCCGTGAAGATGCTCTCGCGTTCAGCGAAAAGGACTGGGACGACGTCATCAACCTGAATCTGAAATCGCTTTTTTTCCTCTCCCAGGCCGTGGCTAAACAGTTTATTGCGCAGGGCCAGGGCGGGAAAATCATTAATATCGCCTCGATGCTCTCATTCCAGGGCGGCATCCGCGTGCCCTCTTACACCGCGTCCAAAAGCGGCGTGTTGGGGATCACGCGTCTGCTGGCGAATGAATGGGCGACACACGGCATCAATGTTAACGCCATCGCGCCAGGCTACATGGCGACCAACAACACTCAGCAACTGCGAGATGACCAGCAGCGCAGCCAGGAGATCCTCGACCGGATACCTGCCGGGCGCTGGGGAGTTCCGGAAGACCTGCAGGGACCGGTGGTCTTTTTAGCCTCCGCCGCCTCGGATTACGTGAACGGTCATACGTTAGCCGTCGACGGGGGCTGGCTGGCGCGCTAGGCGCGTTTGTGACATACAGTTACACCGTCACCTCTTTCGTCTACTGTATAAAAACCCTATACTGTATGAATTGACAGTTTTGTGGGTTTTATCATGACGGCGGAAGGCCATCTGCTTTTTTCCATTGCGTGCGCAGTTTTTGCCAAAAACGCTGAACTTACCCCTGTGCTCGCACAGGGGGACTGGTGGCATATTGTCCCGTCCGCCGTGTTGACCTGTCTGCTGCCCGATATCGACCATCCAAAGTCATTCCTGGGACAGCGGCTAAAGTGGATATCAAAACCCATCGCCCGCGCGTTTGGTCACCGTGGGTTTACCCACAGCCTGCTGGCCGTATTCGGCCTGCTCACCCTGTTCTATTTAAAAGTCCCTGAGAGCTGGATAGTGCCCGCCGATGCTATCCAGGGAATGGTGCTGGGTTATTTAAGCCATATCCTTGCCGATATGCTGACGCCTGCGGGCGTGCCGCTGCTCTGGCCATGCCGCTGGCGTTTCCGTTTGCCCATTCTTGCGCCGCAGAAAGGTAATCAGCTTGAGCGTGTGTTGTGTATGGCGCTCTTTGCCTACGCCGTCTGGATGCCGCAAACCTTGCCCGAAAACAGTGCAGTGCGCTGGTCATCCCAGATGATCAATTCGCTGCAATTTCAGTTCAATCGTTTCATTAATCACCAGATTGAACATTAAGCACACAAATTATTTCCATTTGTCATAACCCATTCCATTTGAATATAAGCGCCACATCACACTTCTGATAACCTTGCGCCAACAGGATCGGTAAAAACCGACCGTATAATAAATCAGGAGAACGGGGATGAATTTTCCACTCATCGCGAACATTGTAGTGTTCGTTGTATTGCTATTGCTTCTCGCGCAAGCGCGCCACAAACAGTGGAGCCTCGCGAAGAAAGTGCTGGTTGGTCTGGCCATGGGTGTCGTGTTTGGTCTGGCGTTGCAGGCTATTTACGGCTCCGATAATCCAGTTCTGAAAGATTCTATTCAGTGGTTCAACATCGTCGGTAACGGCTATGTCCAGCTGCTGCAGATGATCGTTATGCCGCTGGTGTTTGCCTCTATTCTGAGCGCCGTTGCCCGTCTGCATAACGCCACCCAGTTGGGTAAAATCAGCTTCCTGACCATCGGTACGCTGCTATTTACCACGCTGATTGCAGCTCTGGTCGGTGTGCTGGTCACCAACCTGTTCGAGCTGACCGCTGAAGGTCTGGTCCAGGGTACGGCTGAAACGGCGCGTCTTACCGCGATTCAGACCAACTACGTGGGTAAAGTCGCTGACCTGACGGTGCCACAGATGGTGCTCTCTTTCGTGCCGAAGAACCCGTTTGCTGACCTGACCGGTGCCAGCCCAACCTCCATTATCAGCGTGGTGATCTTTGCGGCCTTCCTCGGTGTGGCGGCGCTGAAGCTGCTGAAAGACGACGCGCCGAAAGGCGAGCGCGTGCTGGTGGCTATCGATACCCTGCAAAGCTGGGTAATGAAGCTGGTCCGTCTGGTGATGCAGTTGACCCCTTACGGTGTTCTGGCGCTGATGACCAAAGTGGTTGCCGGCTCTAACCTGCAGGACATCATTAAGCTGGGTAGCTTCGTCGTCGCCTCTTATCTGGGCCTGGGCATTATGTTCGTGGTGCACGGTATCCTGCTGGGCGTCAATGGCGTTAGCCCGCTGAAATACTTCCGTAAAGTGTGGCCGGTACTGACCTTTGCGTTTACCAGCCGTTCCAGCGCCGCGTCTATTCCGCTGAACGTTGAAGCGCAGACCCGTCGTCTGGGCGTACCGGAATCTATTGCCAGCTTCTCTGCCTCCTTTGGTGCCACCATTGGTCAGAACGGTTGCGCAGGTCTCTACCCTGCAATGCTGGCGGTAATGGTTGCTCCGACCGTGGGTATCAACCCACTGGATCCCGTCTGGATTGCCACGCTGGTCGGGATTGTTACCATCAGCTCCGCAGGCGTTGCGGGTGTTGGCGGTGGCGCAACCTTCGCCGCGCTGATTGTCCTGCCGGCCCTGGGTCTGCCGGTGACGCTGGTTGCCCTGCTGATCTCCGTTGAGCCGCTGATCGACATGGGTCGTACTGCGCTGAACGTGAGCGGTTCCATGACCGCCGGTACGTTGACCAGCCAGTGGCTGAAGCAGACCGATAAAACCATTCTGGAAAGTGAAGACGACGCTGAACTGGCGCACCGTTAATCACGGATGGATAAATGAAAAAAACCGCCTGATGGCGGTTTTTTTTGGCTGTTATTCTTCAATCTCTTCATCCTGGCGGACCTGGTTCGCCCATCGCTGGGCCGACTCCGGCCCCGAAAACGCGGGCGAACGGCGGAAGTGTTCTCCCATCAGAACAAACGCTACGTATTTACCGCGCAGTTGCCAGACATCACGAAAACCATCCACCTTCAGGGCGTGTTCGGGCGGCGCGGGTTCGACGCGGGGCACGTAGCTAATGACAGGGCGGTTTTGTTGACGAAAAGGTTTCATAAGCGACGGGTTCACTAAAGCACATTCTGGAAGCAGGAAAATTCTATGATAGCCGATCCTCCCCCCACGCGTCGCGCCCTGCATCGCTCTGATAGCGCATTCCTTAACCAGGTCATCTGAAAACTCTTAGTTCGCCCGCCCTTTCGCCACATTGTTCTATAGTTAACAAGGTTTTTAGCAATGGATAAAGGAGAAGCGTGCAATGTCGAACAAAGATAAAACACATCAATCACCCATTCATGGCACTGAAGAATCTCAACCAGGCATGGACTCTCTGGCCCCAGCGGACGGCTCTCACCGCCCGTCCCCCGGCCCTTCCGCACCTGGCGAACAGCCTACCGCGCCGGGAAGTATGAAATCCCCGGATACCGGAAACGAGAAGCTGAAATCCCTTGAGTCCCACCGTAAAGGCGGCGAAGGTTTTGCACTTACCACCAACCAGGGCGTGCGCATTGCTGACGATCAGAACTCGCTGCGTGCGGGAACGCGCGGACAGACCCTGCTGGAAGATTTTATTCTGCGGGAAAAAATCACCCATTTTGACCATGAACGTATACCTGAGCGCATCGTTCACGCGCGTGGCTCCGCGGCACACGGCTACTTCCAGCCCTACAAAAGCCTCAAAGAGATAACCAAAGCGGATTTCCTTTCCGATCCAGACAAAATCACACCGGTCTTTGTCCGCTTTTCTACCGTGCAGGGCGGCGCGGGTTCGGCAGATACCGTGCGTGATATCCGCGGCTTCGCCACCAAATTTTATACCGAAGAGGGTATTTTCGATCTCGTCGGTAATAACACCCCGGTGTTCTTCATTCAGGATGCGCATAAATTTCCTGACTTTGTCCATGCGGTAAAACCGGAGCCCCACTGGGCCATACCGCAGGGACAAAGTGCGCATGACACCTTCTGGGATTATGTCTCACTGCAGCCAGAAACGTTACACAACGTGATGTGGGCGATGTCAGACCGGGGTATTCCGCGCAGCTACCGCACGATGGAAGGGTTTGGTATTCATACCTTCAGGATGATCAACGCGGACGGGAAAGCCACATTCGTACGCTTCCACTGGAAGCCTGTGGCGGGCAAAGCCTCGCTGGTGTGGGATGAAGCCCAGAAGCTGACCGGGCGCGATCCGGACTTCCACCGCCGTGAGTTGTGGGAGTCGATTGAAGCCGGTGACTTCCCGGAATATGAACTGGGGTTACAGCTGATCCCGGAAGAGGATGAGTTTAACTTTGATTTCGACCTTCTCGACCCGACAAAGCTGATCCCAGAGGAGCTGGTGCCGGTTCAGCTGGTGGGTAAAATGGTGCTCAACCGTAACCCGGACAACTTCTTTGCCGAAAATGAGCAGGTCGCGTTCCACCCGGGACATATCGTTCCGGGGCTGGATTTCACGAACGATCCCCTCCTGCAGGGGCGATTGTTCTCCTATACCGATACGCAGATCAGTCGCCTTGGCGGGCCCAACTTCCACGAAATTCCGATTAACCGTCCAACCTGCCCGTACCACAATTTCCAGCGCGACGGGATGCATCGCCAGGATATCGATACCAATCCGGCTAACTATGAGCCGAACTCCATCAACGATAACTGGCCGCGCGAAACGCCGCCGGGACCGAAACGCGGTGGTTTTGAGTCGTACCAGGAGCGCATCGATGGCAATAAAATCCGCGAGCGTAGCCCGTCATTCGGCGAGTATTATGCCCAACCTCGCCTGTTCTGGAACAGCCAGACGCCGATCGAGCAACAGCACATTATCGGCGGCTTTAGCTTTGAACTGAGCAAAGTGGTGCGGACTTACATCCGCGAGCGCGTGGTCGATCAGCTCGCCCATATCGATATTCAGCTTGCCCAGAGCGTGGCGGATAACCTTGGCATTACGCTGACGGATGAGCAACGCAATGCGGCCCCACCGAAAGACGTTAACGGCCTGAAGAAAGATCCGTCCCTGAGTCTGTATGCGGTGCCGGGTGGCTCGATAAAGGGCCGGGTAGTGGCCATTCTGCTGAATGACAACACCCGTGCCAGCGACGTGCTGGGGATTATGCAGGCGCTGAAAACCAAAGGCGTTCACGCCAAACTGCTCTATTCCCGCATGGGGGAAGTGACCGCCGACGACGGTTCAGTGCTGCCGGTTGCGGCCACCTTTGCCGGAGCACCATCGCTCACCGTTGATGCGGTGATTGTGCCGTGCGGCGACATCGACAGTCTGCTGAACAATGGCGATGCGATTTATTATCTGCTGGAAGCCTATAAGCACCTGAAGCCGATCGCCCTGTCCGGCGATGCGCGACAGTTTAAAGCGCACCTGAAGGTGGCTGAGCAAGGTGAAGATGGTATTGTCGAAGGCGATAACGTCGATGATGCGTTTATGACGAAGCTGTTCGATCTGCTCGCAGCGCACCGTGTGTGGTCACGCAGCAGTAAGATTGATCGGATACCAGCATAAGAAAAGCCGGGTCTGGCTTTGCCCGACCCGGCGCTGATTGACATCGTTTACTCAGCCCGGCAGGCACCGCGCCTCCGGGCTATTTTCATACATCCTCAAAGGTGCCCAGACGGTACCCACGCTCGGCAATGGCGTATTTCAGCGATGCCGACGTCAGCACATCCAGTTCCGCCAGTCGCGGCCAGCAGTAGGCACTTTTACGCACAATGTTATCGACAAACGCAGGGTGTGCCATCACTTCCAGCGACCGTTCCCCGCGCGCGGCGGACTCATCCAGCACCTGCAGGAACAGCGCTTCGCTAATCTCGTCGCCGTAGAACGCGCTACTGAATCCGTCCGTTGTGGGCACAGAAGACAATGACAGCCCGTGCAGCGCCTGCACCTCACGATCCACGCGCATTGCCACGCCTTTGCGCTGTGCAAATTCCGCCACTGACGGGAAAAGTGCCGGGATCATATGCACGTGATGATGGCTGTCAATATGCGTGGGTTCACGGCCAAAGAGATCGACGAAACGGTTGAACTGACAGTCCAGCTCGCGGGTAATCTCCTCGAGCGGCAGCGTGCCCTGCTCTGCCTGCTCCCAAATCCATTTGCCCAGCTGTCCGTCCCGCGTCAGTCCTGGCATCGGTGAAAGCGGCATCCCGAGCGTCAATACAAAGTGCATGCCGACGCCCAGCGCTGGCACTTCGCGGCTGAGCTGCGCGGCGTGTTCAACCGCGTCACCATTAACCAGTGCCGTTGTTGAGGTCACCACACCCCGGCGGCAGGCTTCAATAATGCCGTAGTTTTGACCTTTTGAGAGACCAAAATCATCAGCATTGACGATCAGCAGGTTTTCCATCACACATCCTCTCAGTGCTGTTTGAATTTCAGCTTCTCAATCGTGGCGGCAAAATTAGGCAACCATTTTTCATGCGCCAGAATCATTTCGCTGGCCAGTTGCTCGGCATCGCGATCGGAATGGACCAGCGGGCTGAGATTGAGTGCCAGAAGAACGTCATTGAGTTCACCGCTCAGCGCCGCGTTGCTGGCTGCCACTTCAAACCCTTTGATGGTGTGGATCAACCCCATCACTTTGTCGTCAAAGTGGGTAATCCGTGGATGCGGCCTGGCGCCATCACGTCCCAGAATGCAGGTCATCTCAACGGCCCAGTCAGCCGGGATATTGTCGATATGACCGTGATGCGGCACATTGACGTAGTGCTCGGCCTGCTTGTCGTTGTAAATGGCGTTGATCACTTCACACGCCGCATCGGAATAATACGCTCCGCCGCGCAGCTCAAGCTCTTTCGGTTTCACGTTCAGGTTCGGATCTTTATACAAATCAAACAGCTGCTTTTCAACTTTCTGCACCACCTGAGCGCGTGCGCCACCCTTATAGTACTCACCCATCTCGATGGCCAGCATCTCTTTCTGTTTGAAGTAGTAAAGCAGGTATGAGCAAGGCAGCAGATTAAGCGAGCGGATCAGCCCTTCGCTGAACGGCAGGTCAAAGATGTTTTTCACTGACGCAGCGGTCAGACGTCCGGAGGCTACGCCGTCAAGCAGTTCGCTAAAGCGAGACTGACCATTCACGATGACATCTTTGATAAACACCATGTGGTTCAGGCCAAAGAGATCGATAGAAAGATCGTCGTTATCGGTCAACTCCAGCACATCGCTGATGAACATCTTCATGCCAATCGGAATATTACAGACGCCGATAAAGCGTTTGAAATCGGTGTGGCGATAGACCGCCTCGGTCACCATCCCGGCCGGGTTGGTAAAGTTAATCACCCACGCGTTGGGGCAGATCGCTTCCACATCGTTGATGATGTCAAAAATGACCGGAATGGTACGCAGCCCCTTGAACAGGCCGCCCGCGCCGTTGGTCTCCTGTCCCAGATAGCCGTGGCTCAGTGGAATACGTTCATCCATTTCACGCGCTTTGAGCTGGCCGACGCGCAGCTGGGTCGTCACGAAGTCGGCATCCTGCAGCGCCAGACGACGGTCGAGGGTTTTATGCACGGTCAATGGCACACCGGCTTTCGCGACCATCCGCTTGCAGAGCTCAAAAATGATATTCAGTTTCTCCTGACCTTCCTCAACGTCCACCAGCCATAATTCGCTGACCGGTAATTCATGATAACGTTTCAGGAAACCTTCGAGTAATTCCGGGGTATAACTGCTGCCGCCGCCAATGGTTACGACTTTTAATTTCTTCTGCATAATATCTCCCTTAGCATATCAGGTTAATCGCCTGCAAGGTGTAGCGTACTCTTCCCGCTCTGTGGGCAAGCAATCAAGGCAATATTTGTGGCGGGTAAATCCGCCGAAATTTAATTAATTACCGTCAGGTTCTTCCGGTAACTGTTCGGTGTGAACGAAGTCAATTTCTTAAAGGTCTTAATAAACAAGCTGGGGCTACTGTAGCCTGACTCATAAGCAATATCGGTAACCGAGTAGTTGGTTATTTCCAGCTGTTTTTTAGCAAAATTAATGCGGATTTCATTAATAATTTGCACTGGCGTTTTACGATAATAACGCTGAGTTGCTCGGGTCAGATATTCCTGTGATTTACCGGACAAAGCGACCATATTTTCCAGCGCATTTTCGCTGAATTGTCCTTTATCGTGCATCAGTTCAACCGTACTGCGCAGCCACTGCGGAATATCATCGCTTACCTGCTGCTCTTCACGATGATGGCGCAGACGGTTCATCACATAAAACGTCACCGTTTCAATAAACTCATCAAATTCATTCTCGCGAAAGTTAAGCGAGGCGATAACCGTTTCAATCCAGGTCATGAACTCGTTTTTGATGCGATAGACCTGCGAGGCCACAAAGCAGAACGGCACCAGCGGCAGATAGTGTTTCTCAAAGAAGCGTCTGCTGACACCTACATTAAGAATGCGGGTTGCACCAAATTCATAAAAGCTCTGGTGATGGGACCCCATCGGCAGGAAGACGAAATCTCCCCGCTCAAGCAGGACGCGCTTGCCGTTGATTTCCTGGTAGTAGCGACCGGTCAGAACAATCGTGAACTCATAGTAGTCATGCTGATGCAGACCGCTCGCGCTCTCCGTCTTGTTGTAAATAATCACGTGAAAATTTTTGCCATTAAACAGTTGCTGTTCAAGTGCGGTTTTTATTTCCATCGCGCTGACCTCCTGCTGCAAAATCTGCCTTACTGCATCTTCTCGTGAAGCTCAATTAACTCGGCCACCAGTTCACGTGCCAGCATCGACGTCATCAGATGATCCTGCGCATGCACCAGCACCAGACTGACCTTCATCTTGCCTTCACCCTGGTCGCTTTCGATAAGCTTTGTCTGCACCAGGTGCGCTTCATTCAGCGCCGTACGGGACTGTTCCATCATGGTTTTCGCGGCTGCGAAATCACCCTGCTTGGCCTGCTTGAGCGCGGCATACGCCAGGCTACGCGCCTGCCCGGAATTGATGATAAGCCCCATCACCACCTCTTCCAGATCGTTCTCTGCGGTTTCTTCTGCGACAATACTGTCCAAATCTAACATTTTTAAGCTCCTTTTGGCTGGCGCGGGTTGCCCCGCGCCGTGCAATTTTAGAATTTCAGTGCGAGGGCGATATCCTCTTCGCTCTCTTCTTCATCGATAACGGTTGCAGCTTTGTTTGCTATCGCCACGAATGGCATATAGAGCAGTGTTGCAATCCCGAGGTTGAATATCGCCAGCAGGAAGGCAGCCACGCTACCGTTGGTGTTGAAGAACGCCCCCAGACCCGCCGGCATGGTCCACGGCGCAATGTTGGTGACGGGCGGGATAATGCCCAGGTAATAGGCCGTCAGGGTTATGGCCGCCAGCAGTGGCTGAACCAGAATGAACGGAATGAACATCACCGGGTTCATGATGATTGGCAGACCAAACAGAATCGGCTCGTTTATCTGGAAGATGCCTGACGGCAGTGCCAGCTTCGCAACCTGACGATGGTCAGCGCGACGAGAAACAATAAAGACCGCGATGATCAGACCCAGCGTCGCCCCGGTACCCCCCAGGAAGATATAAGAGTCGAGCATCGGCTTCGCCCACACATGGAAGGTTTTACCGGCTGCCAGCGCCGCGTCAACAGAGCCGTACTGCTGGTAAAGTGCAACGTTTTCCAGTGCCCATGGGGTCATGATACCGCTGTCCAGCGCCGCCAGTGCCAGTGAACCATGCACGCCAAAGAACCACAGCAGGGAGGTGAAAATCACATACGCCCAACCGACCACGCTACCCATTGACGCCAGCGGCGTTGAGATAGAGTCCATGATGATCTGGTGGAAGTTAGTGCCCCAATGAGAGAGCGCCCAGGCGATAATCCCCATGATGGAGAGAATAATGAAGCCTGGAATCAACGCGGAAAATGAACGAGAAACGGACGCCGGCACGCTATCCGGTAAACGGATAACCCAGTTGCGACGAATAATAAAGGTGAACATCTCCGCAACCACCAGACCGATAACGATACCGGAGATGATATTAGCGCCCCCCAGCCAGTTGGCCCCTACGGCATAGGCCTCACCGACGCTGTATGGCGTCACGGTCATAAAGGCGGCAATGGATAATAAACCTGCGGCCAGCGGATCCACTTTCCGCTCTTCCGCCAGTGCCATGCCAATAAAGAAAGGGGCCATCAGCGACATAATACCTAACGTACCGTTATATACGTTGCCGCCGATGGCTTTTAAACCATTAAGGGTTTCAATTGTGGAAGCGTCTAATCGAATTCCTAATGAATAAAAAAAGGAACCTTCACCAAAGCTCAGAAAAACATTGTTAATTAAAACGAACATTGCCCCAGCCAGCGTCAACGGCATTAATCTAATAAAACCGTTTTTGATGGCATTAACGTGAGGCTGCTTTCCTATTTTAACAGCAAAAGGAAGGAGTACCTTTTCAAGTGAAGCGATGACTTTACTCATAGGAAAATACCCTTAAATGCCGCAACGCAGGTTACGGCGTATTGTGTGTGAAATAACTCTTTGACGGGAAAAATAAAAATTAATTAGCAGCTTTTTTAATTGCTGCAACAGCAGCTTTCAATACACCTAAACCATCAATCTTGCCGTACAATCCCGAATCGATCACTTCGACCGGTTTATTGGGTAACAGACGTTGAATTTCGGGCAACATATAGGCAATTTGCGGCCCCAGTAAAACGACGTCGGCTGTCTGGCCCTTTTCGCCCGCCAGCGTCTCCGGAAACGCTTCGATCACCACCGGGACTTCATACTTCTCAGCCTGAGCACGCATCTTTGACACCAGAAGCGAGGTTGACATGCCTGCTGAGCAGAACAGATAGATATGTTTCTTTTCCATAGTAACTTCCCTCTCGTATGACTACCTGCCATCGCGCTATCACTCGACTCGCTATCCTGGCAGACAGGTAGTTTGCTTACTGTTGTTTGTCGTTGGAGTGAGTATACGCAATGGTACAGACAGGAGATAATTCTGCACAGGGGCAAATTGTCTCTCATTGACCTGGCGTGTTGACTACCTTCACATTTCAGGCAAATAATTCGCGAGAAGAAATAAGATTTACGTATGTATAAAAAAACCGGCCAAACGGCCGGTTTGTTAACATACTCAGGCAAGAAGGGTTACTGCGCCTTAGGTGCCTGCGGATCGGTATCGTATTCAGTACAGGTCTGGTAACCGGAGTTGATCACATGACCGGTCTCATCCAACGCAACGAAGTAGGTCTCTGCCTTACCATCACGTTGACCCAGGATATAGGTCTGGCAGGTACCGCGTGCATGAATCATTGTCACTTCAGAAGAAGGCTTGCCGGCAATCGCAGCCACCTGCGAACGGGTCATGCCTTTTTTGACATCTTTCACTACGGGCTGTGTAAACTGATCTTTGGTGCGGTCGTAGGCCGTACACCCTGCCAGCATAGTCAGTACCGCCGCTGCGCTAAGAATTCCTGCTACGTTCTTGTTCATATTCCGTCCTCTTGTTTATCAGCGTGTTATCTAAGCATGGAATAAAAAGTACTATTGTTCAACTTTGTGAATTCCGCCAGACGAATTTCGGAAAATTCTAATAAAACAACGATAACCTGCTAAATCGCCGCAATTTAGCGCACTCGAAACTGTGATCCTTGTCGTTTCTCGTTCAAAGGGTTAGTTTTAACAGTTAACACAATCTGTTTATGTTCTGCATATGGAGGGCGTGATGGCTCTGCAACAAGAGATTATTCAGGCGCTGGGCGCAAAGCCCGCGGTAGACGCACAAGAAGAGATCCGCCGCAGCGTGGATTTTTTAAAGTCTTATTTAAAAACTCACTCGTTCCTGAAATCCCTGGTGCTGGGCATCAGCGGCGGTCAGGACTCTACCCTGGCCGGTAAACTCTGCCAGATGGCAATTTCAGAGCTCCGCGAAGAGACGGGTGATGACGCGCTGCAGTTTATTGCCGTGCGTCTTCCCTATGGCGTGCAGGCTGATGAACAGGATTGCCAGGATGCCATCGCCTTCATCCAGCCCGATCGCGTGCTCACCGTCAATATCAAAGGATCGGTGCTGGCCAGCGAGCAGGCGCTTCGCGAAGCAGGCATTGAGTTGAGCGATTTTGTCCGCGGCAATGAAAAAGCCCGTGAACGTATGAAAGCGCAATACAGCATTGCCGGGATGACCAAAGGCGTTGTGGTCGGTACCGATCATGCGGCAGAAGCCATCACGGGTTTCTTCACCAAGTATGGCGACGGCGGTACCGATATTAACCCGCTCTTCCGTCTGAACAAACGTCAGGGTAAGCAGCTGCTTGCCGCGCTGGGTTGCCCGGAGCACCTTTACAAGAAAGCGCCAACGGCAGATCTGGAAGACGATCGCCCCTCCCTGCCGGATGAAGCGGCCCTGGGTGTCACCTATGACAATATTGATGATTATCTGGAAGGCAAAAAACTGGATGAAGGTACCGCGAAGATCATTGAAAGCTGGTATCTGAAAACCGAGCACAAGCGTCGCCCGCCGATCACCGTGTTCGATGATTTCTGGAAAAAGTAACACTCTGGCACCCTCTCTCTGGGGAGGGGGTGTTCGCCCGCACCGTCCGTTGCGCCATCCGGCTCTTTTTTAACCAAACCGGCTCTGCTACACTGTATGCCTGAACAGTATATGGAGTAGTATGTGAGCAGGCGTCAATCCGCCCCGCGTCTTGAGTTTGAAGCGGCGGCTATCTACGAATATCCCGAACATCTTCGCCCCTGGCTTGAGGAACTGCCTAAACAGCCGGGCGTGTATATCTTTCACGGTGAGAGTGACACCCTTCCGCTCTACATTGGCAAAAGCGTAAATATTCGCAGCCGGGTCATGTCTCATCTGCGTACGCCAGACGAGGCGGCAATGCTGCGCCAGTCGCGACGTATCACCTGGTTTCGTACCGCCGGAGAGATGGGCGCGCTCTTACTGGAAGCGCGGCTGATCAAAGAGCAACAGCCGCTGTTCAATAAGCGCCTGCGCCGCAACCGGCAACTCTGCTCCCTGCAGATAAACGCCGGTAAGCCGCAGGTTGTCTACGCACGCGAAGTCGATTTTTCTCACGCCCCCAATCTCTACGGGCTGTTCGCTAACAAACGGGCGGCTCTGCAGGCTCTGCAAACGCTGGCCGATGAGTTACAGCTGTGCTACAGCCTGCTAGGCCTCGAAGCAACCACCCGCGGGCGTGCCTGTTTCCGCTCAGCGTTAAAGCGCTGCGCAGGGGCCTGCTGCGGGAAAGAAAGCATTGAGGAACACCACGCCCGGCTCCTTGCAGGGCTGGCGGCGCTTAGCGTTAACTGCTGGCCGTGGGAGGGTGCCGTTGCGCTAAAAGAAGTCGGTGACGCGATGACCCAGTATCACATCATCAATAACTGGCTCTGGCTGGGAGCTGTTGACGATGTAAACGATGCGGCAACCTTGCTGCGCACACCCGCCGGTTTCGACCACGATGGCTACAAAATTCTCTGCAAGCCCGTGTTAACCGGCAAGTATGAGGTCATTGAGCTTAGTGCCCCGGCAGCCAGTTAATTTCGCTGAATAATAAGGTGCCCTGAGCCTCCAGCAGGCGGAGAGTATGGACGCCCTCCTCCCAGCTGGCGCCCTGATCGGCCGTCAGCAACTTATCGCCAAGCTGCCACGCCCCGCTTAACACGAACGCGACGCCCCCGCGGGAGCCGAACGTGGTAAAGGTGCGGTCAGCGACACGCACTTTCGCCTGACAACGGTCACGCCGGGTCATGATGTTGAAATCCATCGACATCCGTCCTTCGGAAAGCAGCGCTTTCACCGGCTGATCGCCGGAAAAATGGTATGGCTGATGATGTTTCAGGGTATGGCAGAACGCCTGACCGGCATCCAGCGTTACCTCACCCCCTTCAAGCAAGGTAATCACCCGATCGACACCGGGAAAAGAGGAGAATTCGCCATTGCTGGCGATGGTCGCGATACTGGCACGCCAGTAAAAATCGCGCGTTGCGGGCGGAAAACAACAAATTTCCCGCGTCTCGCCTGCGCCATTGCGCCAGAGGCTGACCGGCATCTTACGGATATCAAAGAACTCCATCACCACTCCTGAAAGGCACAACCTGTGCCAGGGCAAGGATATCGCTATCGTTGCTGTCTTGTTTGTTATCGTTGGGTTTTCACAGACACAGTATCGGCAGCAGAGCGGGCAGGCCTTAGCGGAACGTTAATAAAAATTATAACGCCATGACTCTGCAAACATTCTCTGAAGCGACTACAGGAGAATACCGCTCTGGCGGCGGCAGACAAGAGGGCAGGAAAGAAAAACCGCCGGTCCTGTCCACAGCGTTAGCGCTTTTGTGGACAGGATCCCGGCGGTCTTAAGATGTTGAACCGATTATTCGGTTGGTGCTGGCATTTTACCTTCCATTGCTGGACGTTCTGTCAGACGCTTCTCAAAATTGGCATTAAATTGTTTTTTCTGTTCCGGCGTCAGAATGTTGTAGATCTTGTTCTGGGTTTCCATATGCGCCAGCATGCGGGCTTTATGCTGCTCAGCCATTTTGTCGATCTGCGCTTCGGCTTTTGCTTTATCGAAGCTGTCGCTGGCGATGATGTCATGCATCGCGCGGCGTTCGTCCAGTGACGGACGTTTCATCTGGTCGCGCTGGCTTTTCATGATGTCGCGGACCTGCTGTTTCTGTGCATCCGTCAGGTTCAGATCTTTAAACATCATCATCTCGTGGTGCATACCCGGCTTGCCTTTATGGTGCATCATCATTTTTCCTTCGACAGGCGCGGCAGTGGTGGTGGTCGCGGTATCTGCAGCGAACGCCATGCCGGTAGCGCCCAGAGCCAGGGTAGAAGCAACAAACAGTGCAGTAAACTTACGCATAATTTATTTCCTTACTTTCAGTTATTCTTCGGCGCTATGCCGTGTTGACGAGATTAACTTTACGGGGTTTATCGTCAATTAATCAGAGCAACAGTAAAACAATGAAAGTGTAAAAAACAAATTATCGCCAAATGTGGAGGAATTAAGGATAAAGGATGGAGAGTTGCAACGAAAATATTCAAAATGATGATTTTCAAGCAATTTAAAAAAGTATAGCGAAGTGAAGACCAATAATAAAGCAATTCACCAGGAATATTCTGCAATAGTTGTCATTGCGCTTTAATCGCTAAGAAAAATATTTTGACGTTCCCCTCTCAGGCAATGAGAGGGGAGATGTTCAGGACACTTTTTCCAGCATCAGCCCGGCGCGCAGGCCAAACGCTACCGATGGATTAGGGAACAGAACATATTCAGTGGTTTTCTGCACCTCGTAACGCTCGTCGCCATCTTCCGCAAGCAGAACGCCTTTGCGAAAAGGGGTGAAGTTCAGCGTGTGGGCGGCCATATGCAGCCGGAAGGCCTCGCTGCGGCGAGTGATCTGCTGTACGACCCGATAGCGCACGACAGTCTGTTGCGTTGGCTCGGGTGCCAATCCCCCGAGCAGCGCGCGAAGCGCAAGATGCGTTGGCGCGAAGCGCGTGAGATCGTTCTGGCCAAACGGTAGCGCTTTTCCCAGTTCCAGCGTGCAGGCCAGCGCGCTGAAATGCTCACAGGTGAAATGGGTAAATGTGCCCCCCGGCGACTGATGAAACACCAGAGCCTCCAGCCCGGCGTCGCCCAGCCAGCTCAGAAACGCCTCATCCCACGGCTGGTTACGCTGGGGCAGAACACCAAAGCGCACATGATAAGAGGCGCGAATTGCCGTATGCAGGTCGAGATGCCAGCGCACGGGACCGGCCGCGGCGAAAAATGTTGCAACCACGTGCTCAAGCCACTGCGCCCGCGACGTTTCATCGCTTGGCACAAACTGTGACCAGCGGCCGCCAAACATGCGGTTAAGGTCGCTCTCAAGATAACGTTTGTTTTGCGCCAGCGCAGGCGGGTTGCCAAACACCACCAGCAGACGGCACTGCAGGGTGATATCTCCCAGATACAACGCGCGAAGCAGCAGGTCGACAATTTCAACCGGCGCGGTTTCATTGCCATGGATACCGGTTGAAAGCAGCAGCGATAACTCACTCTTCGCGGCCGGTGTCAGTTCAAGGACGCCGCGACCCAACCACCGCCAGTGAAATGAGGGGCCCTCCCCCTCACGCTCTTCGGGGGTTTCATCGGCCAGTGTCAACGCCAGTAAATTTTCCATAGCCACTCCTTTAGCGCTGGAACGGATAAACCGATCCCAACTGCAGGATTGTTGTTAACGCGTCCAGTGCCTCACGCCCCTCACGCAGTAGCTGAGGGTCGACCAGATCGGCCTGCGTTAATCTGTCACGATAGTAGCGGTCCACCCAGTCATTCAGGGAGTTAAACAGCGTCTCATTCATCATCACGGCCGGATTAACAGCCTGCATTTCGTTCTGCGTCAGCACTACGCGCAGGCGTAAACAGGCCGGACCGCCGCCGTTGGCCATGCTTTCGCGCAGGTCAAAGACGCGCAGTTCATCGATCGGGTTATCGGCTTTCACCAGTTCAGACAGATAACGCCACACCCCTTTATGGTCCTGCGACTCTTGCGGCAGCACCAGCATCATGCTGCCGTCCTCACGGCTCAACAGCTGGCTATTAAAGAGGTAAGTTTCAACCGCGTCCTGCACGCTGACCGCCTGGGTCGGCACCTGAATCGGCATAAATCCCGGCACCCGCTCATGCAGCGTAGCGAGCAGCTTCTCCTGATGGGCAAACGCCTGCTCATGGCAGAACAGCACCTGGCGGTTAGAGACGGCAATGACGTCATTGTGGAAAACCCCCTGGTCAATCACCTGCGGGTTCTGCTGAGCAAAAATCACCTGTGAGGGATTCACCTGGTTCAGCCGCGCGACGGCCTGGCTTGCCGCCAGCGTCTGGCGGGCGGGATAACGGACAGGCGCCGAATGGCCGCCCTCTTCTCGCCCGTAAATGAACAGTTGCACGCCGGGATCGCCATAATCCCCCCCAAGACGGTTATGGTTTGCCGCTCCTTCATCCCCGAACATGGCCACCTGTGGCAACGCCTGATGGACCTCAAAGTGAGCCTCATTACGGAAAATCGCACGCAGAACGCGCTCGGTCGTCTCCGCTTCAGTGGCACGGTGGAATTTGTTATTCAGGTTCGCCACCGTTAAATGCACTTTGCCATCCAGCGTATCAGCCGACGGTGCAACGGTAGCAGCGTTTGCCACCCACATCGACGAGGCAGAGCTCGCCGCTGAAAGCAGGTGCGGCGTCTGCGTACCCGCTTTTTCGATAACCTGCTCATCGCTGCCGCTAAAGCCGATCTGACGTAACACCGCCACGTTCGGGCGCTCCTGCGGCGGGATCACCGCCTGCGGGAAACCGGCATCCGACAGGGCTTTCATTTTCAGCAGCCCCTGCTTCGCCGCCAGTTTCGGGTTGGAGACCTGAAAACGGTGCTTCGTCGAGGCTTCATTACCAAATGAGAGGCCGGCATAGTGGTGCGTTAGCCCCACCAGCCCGTCAAAGTTGACTTCACGCGCTTTCATGACGATCCCCCTGAGTAAAATCCAGCCCCGGACTCAGCGTTTCCGGCAGCGTCAGCGCAGGCGTTTCCAGGCTCGCCATCGGCCACGCGCAGTAATCTGCGGCATACCATGCGCTGGCGCGGTGGTTACCCGAAGCGCCTACCCCGCCAAACGGTGCCGTACTCGCCGCACCGGTAAGCGGTTTATTCCAGTTCACAATCCCGGCGCGTGCTTCGAGCAGCAGCTGATCAAATTTCTCACGATGCGGGGAAATCAGACCGCTCGACAGTCCATAGCGGGTGTGATTGGCCATCTCAATGGCGCTGTCAAAATCGTCATAACGCCAGACGCAGAGCAGCGGGCCAAAGACCTCTTCATCCGGCACGTTGCGTGCGCCACTCATCTCAACAATGCCCGGCGTCAGCAGCGATGTTCCGGGCTTGATTTGCTTTGGCTCAAGCAGGGTTTTCGCCCCGCGCGCCACGTGATCCTGCCAGGCTTTCAGCACGTTCAGCGCGGCCTGCTCGGAAATCAGCCCCCCAATAAACGGCTGTGGGTCGGCATCCCACTGCGCAGGCACCAGACGCGCGCTGATTTCCACCAGCCGCGCGAGGAAGGCGTCGCCCTGTGCACCCCGTTTCACCAACAGACGACGCGCGCAGGTGCAGCGCTGTCCGGCGGTAATAAACGCTGACTGGAGGGTCAAATGCACCGCCGCGTCGATATCATCGGGATCTTCAACGATCAGCGGGTTGTTACCGCCCATCTCCAGCGCGAGAATTTTTTCCGGCTGCCCCGCCAGCTGGCGATGCAGTTGGTAGCCCGTTCCGGCGCTGCCGGTAAACAGCAGGCCGTCGATATCACTCAACGCACTCAGCGCCTGGCCGGTTTCACGTCCCCCCTGCACCAGATTGAGCACCCCGTGCGGCAGACCAGCCTGTTCCCAGAGCTTCACCACCACTTCACCGGTCAGTGGCGTTAACTCACTCGGCTTGAAAATCACGCTATTGCCCGCCAGCAGCGCGGGCACGATATGCCCGTTCGGCAGATGCCCCGGGAAGTTATAGGGGCCAAATACCGCCAGCACGCCGTGCGGACGGTGGCGCAGCGTGGCCGCGCCGTCAGGCATATCGGTATGTTGCTCACCGGTACGGGTATGGTACGCCTTCACCGAAATGGCGATTTTATTGATCATCGCCGTCACTTCCGTGGCCGCCTCCCAGCGCGGCTTGCTGGTTTCCTGAGCGATAACGCGCGTCAATTCGGCTTTATTGGCCTCCAGCAGTGATGCAAATTTCTCGACTATTCCCTGACGTACGGAGAACGGTTGTTTCGCCCATCCCGGGAAAGCGCGACGGGCGGCATGACAGGCCTGTTCGACCTGCCCGGCGCTGGCGTCATTTCCCTTCCAGAGCACTTCTTGTCCGACCGGATTGGTCTTTATGCGCGGCTCGCCTTCGCCCGTGACCCAGTCACCGTTGATCCATAAAGTCATGCTGTTTTCTCCTCAGGGCAGAGACGCACCAGGCGAACCGTGTCGCCGGCGTTACATTTCAGGGCATCCAGTTGCGCGGCCGTCAGCACCAGACGTTCACTTTTCGGGTTGGTTCGCACCAGCATGGCGCGGAAATTGTTGTACTGCTCGTTAGCCACCAGACATGCCGGCCACTCACCCGGTGCAGGCTGGCCTTCGGAAACCTCAACCAGCCGGCTTTTACGGATCGCACGCACGCGGTCGATATCGCACTCCAGGGTGGGTCCGCCGTCAAAGATGTCCACATAGTTACGGTAGCGGAAACCCTCTTTTTCCAGCACCGCCCGGGCCGGCGCGGTTTGCGGGTGCACTTCGCCAATCACCGCCTGCGCCTGTGGGCTTAAGAAATGGGTATAGATGGGATGTTTCGGCATCAGTTCGGCGATAAACGCTTTCTGCCCGGTGCCGCACAGATAGTCCGCCCGGCTGAACTCCATCGAGAAGAAGCGCTCGCCGAGGCTCTCCCAGAAAGGTGAATAGCCGGTGTCGTCGATCACGCCGCGCATCTCGGCGACGACCTTTTCGTTAAAACGATCGCGGAACGCGGCCATAAACATGAAGCGCGACTTGGAGAGCAGATAACCGTTGCCCTCTTTCCGCCACGCAGGATCGAGGAACAGCGTGCAAAGCTCGCTGGCTCCCGTGTGGTCATTACAGAGAAAAAGCGTGGGCAGCGCGTTATAGACGTTCAGCTCTTTTGAGGCGTGAACCATCGTACCGACACGGTAGTTGTACCACGGGTCGTTAAGCCCGACGGCCACTTCGATTGCGCAAATGCCGGCCACGGTACCGGTGTCGGTATCTTCCAGAACGAACACATAACCCTGTTCGCTTTTTGGCAACGTCCCCTGCCAGGTTTGCAGGGCGCGCTCAATGCGCGCCGACAGCGTTTTTTCATCGGCAGGAAGCGAGGTCAGCCCGCCTCCCGTCTTACCGGCAAGCTGCATGAGCCCGGCGATATCGCCGCGCTCAACGGGACGGATGACCATCATGATGACACCCCGGACTTCACATGTTCACAGGCCAGTGCAAAACGGTCTAAACCGGTTCTCACCTCTTCCTCGCTGACAATCAGCGCAGGGGCAAAACGCACCACGTTGGCACCGGCAATCAGTACCATCACGCCCATTTTTGCCGCTTCCTGTGAAATAAGTTTAGCTTTTCCGGCAAACTCAGGTGTGAGTTCGCAGCCAATTAACAGACCCAGACCGCGGATCTCTTTAAACAGTCCCGTCTTGCTGTTGATGGCGTTCAGGCGCTCAACAAACCAGTCATGACGTTGTTTAACGCCCTTGAGCACTTCCGGCGTGTTAATGATGTCGAGAACCTGTCCGGCCACGGCGGTAGCCAGCGGGTTACCGCCGTATGTTGTACCATGCGTACCCACGGTCATTACGCTGGCGAATTTATCGGTGGTCAGCATGGCGCCAATCGGGAAGCCACCGCCCAGCGCTTTCGCCGTAGAGAGCACGTCCGGCGTTACGCCGTAGTGCATATAGGCATACAGCTCACCAGTACGCCCCACCCCCGTCTGGACTTCATCGAAAATCAGCACCGCGTGATGACGATCGCACATCTCACGCAGCCCCTGCAGGAACGCTTTTTGCGCCGGAAGGACCCCGCCCTCACCCTGCATAGGCTCGACGATCACCGCACAGGTGGTGTCGTTGATAAGCTCGCTGGCGGACTGCAGATCGTTATACACGCCGTGACGAATATCCGGCGGCAGTGGCGCAAAATCCTGCGAGTATGACGGCTGACCGCCGGCGCTGACGGTAAAGAGCGTGCGGCCGTGAAACGCGTTTTTAAACGCCACAATGCCGCTCTTATGAACGCCGAATTTATCGTGTGCATATTTACGCGCCAGCTTCAGGGCAGCTTCGTTTGCTTCCGCACCTGAGTTACAGAAAAAGACTTTTTCGGCAAACGTTGCGTCGATCAGTTTTTTCGCCAGTCGCAGAGCGGGCTCGTTGGTAAAACCGTTACCGGTATGCCAGAACTTCGCCGCCTGGTCGTTTAACGCCTGACGCAGTGCCGGGTGCGCGTGACCCAGCGCGTTTACCGCAATCCCGCCTGCAAAGTCGATATACTCTTTGCCCTGTTGATCCCACAGGCGTGAGCCTTCCCCCCGTACCGGAATAAAAGCCGCCGGAGCGTAAACCGGCATCATCCATTCATCGAAATTTTCACGCGTAATTGACAGAGACATAGCGACCTCATCCGGTAAATAAAAGGTTATTTAGATGTTAAATAATTGAGTGTTTGCACTGTGAATGTAGATTGCAGCCTTCGTGCCAGCCAGCGATAAAAATGCATAAACGGGTTAGGGTTACAGAATATCAATAAGTTACGATATGGAGTTATTCACTGTTATTGCATAAAAAGTGAATATTTTTACGACAAGCGGCGCTTTGCCGCACGAAAATAAGAAAGAGTATGCAGAAGCCAAATATAATTCTGGAATTGTGATCGCTCGCGAAATTTATCGGTCCTTTACGCCCTGTTGGGGGGCAATGCTCGTCAGAATGGTGCAAATATTGCACCGTTGGCATGATCTGTCGCAGTTATTGGTCGAACCCCGTAACAGTTGACGCAAATTCTGCTACCATCCATGCACTATTCACCTTGCATTGGCAGCGACTATGAAATTTGTCTCTTTTAATATCAACGGCCTGCGTGCCCGCCCTCACCAGCTTGAAGCAATTGTTGAGCAACATCAGCCAGATGTGATCGGCCTGCAGGAGACAAAAGTTCACGACGATATGTTCCCCCTCGAAGAGGTGGCGAAGCTCGGTTACAACGTCTTCTATCACGGACAGAAAGGTCACTATGGCGTGGCGCTGCTGACCAAAGAGACGCCGGTTTCCGTACGTCGTGGCTTCCCGGGCGATGATGGCGAAGCGCAGCGTCGCATCATCATGGCGGAAATTCCTTCACCACTCGGCAATATCACGGTGATTAACGGGTATTTCCCGCAGGGTGAGAGCCGCGACCATGAGACAAAATTCCCGGCCAAGGCAAAGTTTTATCAGGATCTGCAGGATTACCTGACCACCGAACTGAAAAAAGAGAATCCGGTGCTGATCATGGGCGACATGAATATCAGCCCGACCGATCTCGATATCGGCATTGGAGAAGAGAACCGCAAACGCTGGTTGCGTACCGGTAAATGTTCTTTCCTGCCGGAAGAACGCGAGTGGATGGAACGCCTGCTCGGCTGGGGTCTGGTTGATACTTTCCGCACCGCCAACCCGGAAACGCAGGATCGCTTCTCGTGGTTTGACTACCGCTCAAAAGGCTTTGATGACAACCGCGGTCTGCGTATAGACCTGCTGCTGGCCAGCCCGCCGCTGGCGGAACGCTGCATCGAAACCGGCATCGACTACGATATCCGCAGCATGGAAAAACCGTCTGACCATGCGCCGGTCTGGGCGAAATTCAAACTGTAACCTCGTGTGAACACGCAAAAAATACTCCTGATGTGCGCCCTTCTGGGCGCATTTGTTCTGACCTTCGTCTTTCTTCCGCCGGGGACGCTCTCCCTGGAAACCATCAAAACGCACCAGCAGTCGCTCCTCTCGCACGTGGAACAGGCACCGTGGCAAAGCGCGTTTTTCTTTTTCGCCCTCTACGTGTTGGTCTCCGCCCTGTCGATACCCGGTGCGGCGATACTGACGCTACTGGCGGGAGCGCTGTTTACGCTGTGGGAAGGCACCCTGCTGGTCTCGTTTGCTTCTACCCTCGGCGCCACGCTGGCGATGCTTGCCAGCCGTTATCTGCTGCGCGACTGGGTACAGCGGCGATTCACATCACAGATGAATACGGTGAACGCCGGTATGGCGCGGGACGGTGCAGGGTATCTTTTTGCCCTGCGTCTGATGCCCTTGTTCCCGTTTTTTCTGGTGAATCTGCTCATGGGGCTGACACGTATTGCGGTCAGTCGCTACTGGTGGGTGAGCCAGGTCGCCATGCTGCCTGCAACCATTATCTTTCTGAACGCCGGACGCGCGCTGGGGAAAGTGAATTCGCTTCGCGATATTTTATCGCCGGGACTGATATTCGCCTTTACACTACTGGGGTTATTGCCGCTGGCGACGCGCTGGCTGTTTTCCCGTTTTACCCCTTCATCAAAAAAGTGAGGCATTATGCGCCGTGTGCGTTTTTGCACGTTTCTGAGCGGTCTGCTGCTGGCAGCCCCGCTGTTTGCAGCGGACAACTGGCAGGCTATCCAACAACAAGCCAAAGGCCAGACCGTCTGGTTTAACGCCTGGGGCGGCGATCGGGCGGTAAACCGCTACCTCGAGTGGGTAAGCGGTGAGATGAAAACGCATTACGACATAACCCTTAAAATCGTCCCACTGGCGGATGCCGCCGATGCGGTCAAACGTATTCAAACAGAAGCCGCCGCAGGCCGGAAAACAAACGGTTCAGTCGACCTCTTATGGGTCAACGGTGAGAACTTCCGTACCCTGAAAGCCGCTAACCTGCTGCAAACCGGATGGGCGCAGACCTTGCCCAACTGGCGCTATGTCGATATCCGCAAACCGGTTATGGAGGATTTTGCTGTCCCCACCGATGGCGCGGAATCCCCGTGGGGCGGTGCGCAGCTCACCTTTATTGCCCGCCACGCAAGCCTGCCTGCGCCCCCAAACGATCCTCAGGCGTTACTGGCGTATGCGCAGCAGCATCCGGGCAAAGTCAGCTACCCACGCCCGCCCGATTTTACCGGTACGGCATTTCTGGAACAGTTGCTCCTGACCCTCACCGCTCACCCGGAGGCGTTGCAAAAAGCCCCTGATAACACCTTTGCCCAGGTGACGGCTCCGCTGTGGCACTACCTGGACAAATTACACCCGCTGCTGTGGCGAAAGGGAGAGGACTTTCCTCCCTCGTCCGCCAGAATGGATACCTTGCTTGCCAGCGGTAGTCTTAATCTCTCCCTGACCTTTAACCCGGCACATGCGCAGCAAAAAGTGGCCAGCGGTGAACTGCCTGCCGACAGCTACAGCGTTGGTTTTGACAACGGAATGATAGGCAACGTCCATTTTGTGGCCATTCCGTCGAATGCCAGTGCAAGCGCAGGCGCGAAGGTGGTCGCCAATTTCCTCCTTTCACCGCAGGCGCAAATTCGCAAGGCCGACCCGGCCATCTGGGGAGACCCGAGCGTACTGGATGCAAAAACACTGCCCGAAAAAGAAGCGAAGCAGCTCGCTGCCCATACGCCGGCAGGGCTGCCGAAAATGCTTCCCGAGCCGCACGCTGCCTGGGTTAACGCGCTGGAGCAGGAATGGCTGCGTCGTTACGGCACCCGCTGAGCTGGCTCGTCTGGCTGGCGATGGCGGTCATCTATCTGCCGCTGCTCCCCGCCGCCGCCATACTGTTTGCCCCGGCATTCTCGCTGAACAACTGGCAGTTGCTGCTTAACGACCCGCAACTGCCACAGGCTACGGTCGCCACGCTGGTCTCAACGCTTATCGCGTCGCTGGGGTCGATGTTTATCGCTCTGGTGATCGTGGCCCTCCTGTGGCCGGGCGAGCGCTGGCGACGGCTCAGCAGCCGACTGCCGTGGCTGCTCGCCGTTCCTCATGTGGCCTTTGCCACCAGCGCTTTACTGCTGTTTGCCGAAGGGGGCCTGTTGTATCAGGTGTGTAGCGTCTGTACGCCGCCGCTTGACCGATACGGTGCAGGGCTGGGGCTGACGCTTGCGGTAAAAGAGAGCGCGTTTGTGCTGTGGGCACTTTACGCCGTCCTGCCGGAAAAACGCCTTGCGCAGCAAAAGGTCGTGCTGCATACCTTCGGCTACGGGCGTTTTCAGGCGCTGAACTGGCTCATCCTTCCAGCGATCGCGCCGGCTCTTGGCGCGGTGATGCTGGCGGTGCTGGCCTGGTCCCTGTCGGTTGTGGACGTGGCGATGGTGCTCGGGCCCGGCAATCCCCCGACGCTTGCCGTACTGGCGTGGCAGTGGCTCAGTCAGGGCGATGCGCAGCAGCAGACAAAGGGAACGCTGCTGTGCCTGCTTCTCTTTCTGCTGCTGGCCGCGCTTTCTGTACTGGGTTACGGCGCATGGAGACTCTGGCGTCGCACGCTGCCGGATCTGAGCGGACGCCGTCGAATGTCGCTTATCGCGCCACCAGCGCGTCTGTTCAGCGGATTTCTGCCCGCCTGCGGGGTGCTTTGCGCGGTCGTGCTGCTCATGCTGGCGCAGCGGGACGATATCGGTGCGGTTGGCGCCAGCCTCTCCTTTGGCCTGCTCGCCAGCCTGATTTCGCTGGGGGTAATTGTTCTCTGGCTTGAGTGGGGACCGCAGCGAGGCACGCAGTGGGTGTGGTTGCCGCTGGCGCTGCCGGCGCTGCCGCTCGTAACCGGACAATACGTTATCGCGTTGCGACTGGGTATCGACGGGCACTATGCCGCCGTGCTGTGGAGCCATCTGCTGTGGGTTTTACCGTGGATGTTGTTGGTCCTCCAGCCAGCCTGGCAGAGGATCGATCCCCGGCTGATCCTTACCGCCAGAACGCTCGGCTGGCAGCGGGGAAAAATCTTCTGCTTACTGAAATGCCCCTTGCTGGTACGCCCGGCGCTGCTGGCTTTCGCGACCGGGTTTTCCGTCAGCATGGCGCAATACATGCCAACCCTCTGGCTGGGCGCAGGCCGTTTTGCGACGCTGACCACTGAAACCGTGGCGCTCAGCAGTGGAGGCAGCATTCCGCTTCTGGCTAACCGGGCGCTGGGGTTGCTGTTGGTCACGGGGAGCGTGTTTGCCCTTGCCGCCCTGCTATCCCGGCTCGCAAGCCGTTACCGACGAGGATTACGTTAATGCTGCAGGTCAGCAATCTCACCATTGAACCGCTTTTCCGCGAGGTCAATTTTTGTGTGCCACGCGGCGAAATAGTCACGCTGATGGGCCCTTCCGGCAGCGGAAAATCAACCCTTTTTGCCTGGATGGTGGGCGCATTGCCAGACGACTTTCAGGCTCAGGGCGAACTGTGGCTTGATGAACGTCGCTGCGACGGACTGCCCGTGGAGGCCCGCGGGTTGGGGATCCTCTTTCAGGATGCCCTGCTGTTTGACCATTTCAGCGTCGGACAAAATTTGCTGCTGGCATTACCTGAACGGATTGTCGGACGAGCACGGCGGGAAGCGGTCGAGCAGGCGCTCGGTTCTGCCGGGCTTGCCGGACATTACGCCAGCGATCCGGCGACCCTTTCCGGCGGCGAACGTGCTCGGGTCAGTCTGCTACGTGCCCTGCTTGCAGAGCCGCAGGCGTTACTGCTGGATGAACCGTTCAGCCGTCTCGATAATGCGTTACGCGCCTCGTTTCGGGCATGGGTATTTGACACGACCCGCGCACGCAATATTCCGGTGGTTCTGGTCACGCATGACGACGAAGACGTGCCCCCGGGCGGCGAAGTGATTGAGATTTCTCGCTGGCAATAATGTGCTAACGCAATGTTTTACCTTTCAGGAGAGACGACAATGCCCCCCTCTTTTACTGACGTCAGGTTATTCGATGAAACGTGTTTCTCAACTGACCGCGCTGGCCATGCTGTGCGGCCTCGCTTCATTTTCCTCTCTGGCTGCTGATATGCCGCACGCCATGACGCTGTCTCAACTTCAGGCACAACATGGCGCGGTGATCGACACCCGCGCCAGCACGTTTTACAACGGCTGGCCGCAAACGCTGAGCGCGCCCTCCGGGCATGAGCCCGCCGCACTTAACCTTTCCGCCTCCTGGCTTGGCGCGATGAGCGATGACCAGATTGCCGTCTGGGCCAGACAGCACCAGCTTACGCCGGCCATGACGATCGCGCTCTACGGTCGCGACGCCGATAATCAGGCGGTCAAAGCGCGGCTGGAAAAAGCTGGCTACCACCAGATTTCCGTGCTCAACGATGCCCTGCAGGTACCTGAACGTCTGCAGCGTTTGCCGCACTTTGAACAACTCGTCTACCCGGAGTGGATCCACCAGCTTCAGCAGGGTAAACCCGTCACTGCTGCGCCAACGGGCGACTGGAAAGTCATTGAAGCCGCATGGGGCGCGCCGAAGTTTTATCTGCTGAACCATATTCCCGGTGCCGGCTACATTGATACCAACGAAGTGGAAAGCGAACCGCTGTGGAATAAAGTTTCTGACGACACGCTAAAAGCGATGCTGGCGAAGCACGGGATCCGTCACGATACGACCGTCATTCTGTATGGCCGTGACGTATATGCCGCCGCCCGCGTGGCGCAGATCATGCTGTATGCTGGCGTGAAGGACGTCCGCATTCTTGATGGCGGCTGGAAAGCCTGGTCTGACGCGGGTCTGCCGGTTGAACGGGGAATGCCCAAAGACGTGAAGCCCGCCCCCGATTTTGGAGCACCGATCCCCGGCCAGCCGCAGTTGATGGTGGATATGGCGCAAGCACGCGGGATGCTGCATCGCCAGGACGCGTCGCTGGTCAGCATTCGTTCCTGGCCGGAGTTCATCGGCGAAACCAGCGGCTACAGCTACATCAAGCCAAAAGGTGAAATTGCCGGTGCCCGCTGGGGTCATGCCGGTAGCGACGCCACCCATATGGAAGATTTCCATAATCCGGATGGCACCATGCGCAGCGCTGACGACATCGCCGCCATGTGGAAAACCTGGAACATCCTGCCGGAACAGCACGTCGCGTTTTACTGCGGCACCGGCTGGCGTGCGTCCGAGACGTTTATGTACGCACGGGCGATGGGCTGGAAAAATGTCGCCGTCTATGACGGCGGCTGGTACGAGTGGAGCAGTCATCCACAGAACCCCGTCTCCAGCGGAAAACGCGGGCCAGAAAGTTCACGCTAACGGATAAGTGACTTCAGCGTCACATACCCGCTCCAGATGCGCGTTGTGGTGGTCAGCCAGCACAACGCGCCAAATATCCACGCCAGCACGCTGAAGTGCGCCGGAAAGAGGCAGCACAGCACAAACAGCGCGATCGTCTCCGTCCCCTCCGTTAACCCCCCGAGATAGTAAAACGACTTATGCGCGTAGCCGGGGTTGTCGATGTTGTGTTTCGCTGCCAGCGCGGCAAATGCCAGAAAACTGCTCCCGGTACCGATAAAGGCAAACAACAGCCAGCCAGCGGCAAGCGCATTCTCTGCGGGGGCCGCCAGCGCGAATCCGAAGGGAACCAGCGCGTAAAACAGAAAATCGAGGGCGATATCAAGAAATCCTCCCGCATCCGTCAGCCCGCGCCGGCGCGCCAGCGCACCGTCCAGACCATCCAGCAGGCGATTCAGCACGATGGCGACGAGCGCCGCCGAATACCAGCCGAGGGCCAGAAACGGTAAGGCCAGCACGCCTATGGCAAACCCGGTCAGGGTTAATCCGTCAGGCGTGATCCCCGGCTTATCCAGTACTGACACCAGTCGGTTGAGCGTGGGTTTAATCCGCGGGTGCAGATGACGATCAAGCATGGGGATCCTCTTTAAACGTAGCACATAACCCCTGCGCCGGGATGTCCAGCGCGGCATTAAAGCGTGCAGAGAGATTCTGAAACGCAATCAGCGCCGTCATTTCGGCGATCGCGTCCTCGCTGAAATGGCGTGTGATCTCACTTTTGATTTCGTCATCCACACGGGGCGGCGTCGCGGTGACAGCCTCGGCATAGGCCAGCGCCGCACGCTCCTCTTCGCTAAAAAGAGCGGAATCACGCCACGCGTTGACGGCCTGAACCTTATCCAATGCGCCCGAGCGTTCCGCCAGGCGCAAACTGTTGGCATCGATACAAAAAGCACAGTGACAAAGCTGCGATACCCGGGTCATTAACAGCGAACGAAGCACCGGCGACAGGCGCGCGTGACGACGTTCGAGAAAACCGACGAACAATGCCACCAGCCAAAAAAGACGTGGCATCCTTCCCCACCAGCGCGTGGGGTTAAGCACGGCACCAAAGTGTTTTTTCTGCATGGCGGCAATCGGTTTTATGCTGACCGGAAGGGTGGCGATGGGATCTACCCAGGTGGACGTCTCTTTCACCTGATTCTCCTGATGGCTGGACTCTTAGAAAGGGCACGATAATATAGTGTTTTTCGCTAACAAGTATTGACGACCATGCTAAAAACAGTCGATGTCGTTGCGGCAATCATCGAAAAAGACAACAGAATTTTACTGGCCCAGCGCCCGGCTCATGCCGACCAGCCGGGCATGTGGGAATTCGCAGGCGGAAAAGTAGAAGCCGGTGAGACGCAGCCCGAGGCGCTTGTCCGCGAGTTGCACGAAGAGCTCGGCATCCACGCGCAGCCAGGTGAGTATGTGGCAAGCCATCAGCGTGAGGTGTCACAGCGGTTAATCAACCTTCACGCCTGGCACGTTCCGGCGTTCAGCGGCGCGCTGACGGCGCATTACCACAGTGCGCTGGTGTGGTGTACGCCCGAAGATGCATTTGGTTTCAACTTAGCGCCTGCGGACATCCCGCTGCTGGAGGCGTTTATTGTTTTACGCGACGCCAGACCAGCGGATTCGTGCTAATGGTGCGTTCATCACGCTGGCACTGCAACAGAATGCCGTCCGCTTTTACCACTGCCCCTTCCGAATAGTTCTGATCCTGATAGATGCAGCACTGGTTACACGGCTGCGCTCGCTGGCCGCTGGAGCTGAACACCTCCGGCGGCACATTCACGTCCACATCCGGGCGAATGCGGTCTGCCTGCGCGCCTGCGGTAAACATCAAACATAACGCGGTTATCACGTAACGGTTCATAGACTTATCTTCCTGTTGTGCCCTGATAAAGACTATAACGGTAAACCGGTGCAGAACCTTTAATTTATCTCGTCATCGCTTTTGGTTATGACGCAGCCCCGCTGATTAATTTCCCTTTCGGCATACATTTCTGCTTGCTTCACAAAGCGGTACGGATGGTATAGTCAAAAAAACAACACAATTCGTATAAGCAATATACATAAAATAATATAAGGGGTTCTTATATCTATGGATCAGACACGCTCTCTGGAAACTTTCCTCTCTTATGTTCAACAGCGCGACCCGCATCAAAGTGAGTTTGCGCAGGCCGTACGTGAAGTCATGACCACGTTATGGCCGTTCCTTGAAGAAAACCCGCGTTATCGCCAGATGTCACTGCTTGAGCGCCTCGTGGAGCCGGAGCGCGTGATCCAGTTTCGCGTGACCTGGGTAGATGACCGTAATCAGGTCCAGGTTAACCGCGCGTGGCGCGTGCAGTTTAATTCCGCCATCGGCCCGTTTAAGGGCGGGATGCGTTTCCACCCTTCCGTGAATCTGTCGATTTTAAAATTCCTCGGCTTTGAGCAGACGTTTAAAAATGCCCTTACGACTCTGCCCATGGGCGGCGGGAAAGGCGGCAGTGATTTCGATCCGAAAGGCAAAAGCGAAGGCGAAGTGATGCGTTTCTGTCAGGCGCTGATGACCGAACTCTATCGTCATCTTGGTCCCGATACTGACGTTCCGGCGGGCGATATCGGCGTTGGTGCGCGTGAAGTGGGCTTTATGGCCGGCATGATGAAAAAGCTCTCGAATAATAGCGCCTGTGTCTTTACGGGCAAAGGGCTCTCCTTTGGCGGCAGCCTGATCCGTCCGGAAGCCACCGGCTACGGGCTGGTCTATTTTACCGAGGCGATGCTGAAGCGCCACGGCTTAGGGTTTGAAGGTATGCGCGTGGCGGTGTCCGGCTCCGGTAACGTGGCTCAGTACGCTATTGAGAAGGCGATGCAGTTTGGTGCCCGCGTGGTTACCGCGTCAGATTCACGCGGTACCGTGGTGGATGAAGCCGGTTTTACGGCCGAGAAGCTGGCACGCCTGTGCGACATTAAAGCCAGCCGCGACGGCCGTCTGGCGGATTATGCCCGTGAATTTGGTCTGACCTGGCTCGAAGGTAAACAGCCGTGGGGCGTGCCGGTCGATATCGCCCTGCCATGTGCGACCCAGAACGAACTGGATACCGAGGCCGCACGCACCCTGATTACCAACGGCGTGAAGGCCGTGGCCGAAGGGGCGAATATGCCAACCACCATCGAAGCGACCGATTTGTTCCTTGAGGCCGGCGTGCTGTTTGCGCCGGGCAAAGCCGCGAACGCCGGCGGCGTGGCGACCTCTGGCCTGGAGATGGCGCAAAACGCCGCGCGCCTCGGCTGGAAGGCAGAGAAAGTGGATGCGCGTCTGCACCACATTATGCTGGATATTCACCACGCCTGCGTCGAGTACGGC
This sequence comes from Enterobacter sp. V89_11, assembly GCF_029967775.1. Lineage (NCBI taxonomy): Bacteria > Pseudomonadati > Pseudomonadota > Gammaproteobacteria > Enterobacterales > Enterobacteriaceae > Enterobacter > Enterobacter sp. V89_11. Next base: position 229,134 of record NZ_JASCAN010000026.1, read on the forward strand.
GGTGAGGCATCGCAAACCAACTACGTGCGTGGCGCAAATATCGCCGGGTTCGTGAAGGTCGCGGATGCGATGATGGGGCAAGGGGTTATCTAAGCACGCTGTCGCCCTTTCCCGTCGGGAGAGGGCGACAACCGAAAGCACATCAGGCTGCGCTTTTTTTCTTTTTGAACGGTTTCTTCGGCGCACCACCCGGTGCAACCATCCCCCGGAACTGCTTCACCGGCGTATTACGCGCCTGGTTAATCAGCTCGTACAAGGTCCCCACCAGCGGCTGCATAAAGTCCTGATAGCGACACTGCTTTTCACTGATTTGCGTCAGCACAGATTCCCAGTGTGCCGTCATGTCCGGCCTTGCGGCCAGCTCAGGCAGCGAGTGGATCAATGCGCGCCCCGGTTCAGTCGAGTGGATATAGCGCCCTTTTTTCTCCAGAAAACCGCGCTTAAACAGCAGCTCGATAATGCCCGCACGGGTCGCTTCCGTGCCCAGTCCGTCGGTAGCACGCAAGATCTTCTTCAGATCCTTATCCTGAACAAAACGGGCGATCCCGGTCATTGCCGAGAGCAGTGTCGCATCGGTGAAGTGGCGCGGCGGTTGGGTCTGGCGTTCAACCACTTCGCCTTTCTCACACAGCAGTTCGTCATCTTTGGCAACCACCGGCAGCGGCGTGCCGTCATTCTCTTCGTCACGCTCTTTGTTGCCAAGCAGCGTGCGCCAGCCAGCCTCCGCCAGGAAACGCGCCTTGGCGATAAATTTCCCCTTGGCAATTTCCAGCTCAATCACGCATTTGCGGAACACGGCGTCCGGGCAGAACTGCATCAGATACTGACGAGCCACCAGGTTATACACCTTCGCTTCGTTTTCCGTGAGGTTAACGTTGCTGGCGCGCGCCGTCGGGATAATCGCATGGTGGGCATCCACCTTTTTATCATCCCAGCAGCGGTTATGAATGTCCGGATTCACAACCGGTTGCGGCAGCAGATCCGGCGCGTGAACGGCAATGGCGTTCATCACCGAGTGACGGCCGGCAAAGTGCTCTTCTGGCAGATACCGGCTGTCCGAACGCGGATAGGTAATGAGTTTGTGGGTTTCGTAGAGCTTCTGGCAGATATCAAGGACGTTCTGCGCGCTCAGACCGAAGCGTTTCGCCGCTTCAATCTGCAGCGCGGATAGCGAGAACGGCAGCGGCGCGGGTTCTGATTCCCGTTTATCGTTATAGCTGGTGACAATAGCAGGCTGACCGGTAATCCGGTTGACCACGTGCTCCGCCAGCGGACGGTGCAGCAACCGCCCCTCTTCATCCTGATACGATTCGCAGGCATCGCTTGGCTGCCAGACGGCGGTAAAGCGCTCGTCTTTTGGCGTGACGATATGCGCTTTAACCTCAAAGAAATCTTTGGCGACGAAATTCTCAATCTCTTCGTCACGACGCACCACCAGCCCCAGCACCGGCGTTTGCACACGCCCGACGGAGAGGACGCCCTGATAACCGGCATTACGCCCCAGGATGGTGTAGGCGCGGGTCATGTTGATCCCGTAAAGCCAGTCCGCACGAGCGCGGGCCAGCGCGGAAACGCACAGCGGAATAAACTCGCTGTTCGCGCGCAGACGTGAAATGGCCCGCTCCACGGCCTGCGGATTGAGGTCGTTAATCAGGCAGCGCTGGACCTGCTGGCGTTTTTCCGGCGCCAGCTCCAGATAGTCCAGCACCTCATCCACCAGCAGTTGCCCTTCCCTGTCCGGGTCACCTGCGTGGATGACTTCCGTCGCGTCATGCAAAAAACGTTTAATCACGTTGAGCTGTTTGGTGACGGAAGGCCGTGGCTGCAGGCGCCATTTTTCAGGGACGATGGGCAGGTCATTGAGGTTCCAGCGGGCATAGCGGCTGTCGTAGACATCCGGCTGCGCCTGCTCAAGCAGGTGACCGATACACCAGGTGACCACCTGCCCGTTACCGCATTCGATAAAGCCGTCGCCCTTGCGATGCGGCTTCGGCAGCACATCGGCAATGGCACGGGCCAGGCTCGGCTTTTCGGCAATAAACAACCGCATTGAATTAACGGATCTCAATCATCGGTCGGCCACCGCGCGCGGTCACCAGTTCACCGATCGCCGTCAGGGTAATACCAAACTCTGCGGCCGTCGCCTGGACGTCGGCTTCAGCGTCTGGCGTGACCGCCAGCAGCAAACCACCGGACGTTTGCGGATCGCACAGCAGATTGCGCCACGCTTCAGGCATTTCACCCATCAGATGACCATAGCTGGCAAAGTTACGCTGGGTACCGCCCGGAACGGCGCCCGCTGCAATGTACTCCTCCACACCCGGCAGCTTCGGCACGTCCTGATACCAGACCTGCGCCTGTACGCCCGCGCCCTGACACACTTCGGAGAGGTGTCCGAGAAGGCCAAAACCGGTCACGTCGGTCATGGCTTTCACGCCGTCGATATTCGCGAAAGCCGCACCCGCGAGGTTCATCTGGCACATGACCTCGGTTGCCAGCCCCTGGTGTTCCGGCTTCAGCAGCGATTTTTTCTCCGCAGTAGTGAGGACACCAATGCCCAGCGGTTTGGTGAGGAACAGCTTGCAGCCCGCCTGCGCGGTGCTGTTGCGTTTCACGCGCTCGGTGGGCACCACGCCCGTGACCGCGAGACCGAAGATCGGCTCCGGCGCATCGATAGAATGACCACCGGCCAGCGCGATCCCCGCCTGCTGGCAGGCAAAACGTCCCCCTTCGATCACCTCACGGGCAATTTCAGGAGCAAGGGTGTTAATCGGCCAGCCCAGAATGGCAATCGCCATAATCGGTTTGCCCCCCATGGCGAAAATATCGCTGATGGCGTTGGTGGCCGCAATACGCCCGAAATCGAACGGGTTGTCGACAATCGGCATAAAGAAGTCGGTGGTACTGATAATGCTGGTGCCGTTACCCAGGTCATAAACTGCCGCATCGTCACGCGTTTCGTTACCGACAAGCAGGTTCGGGTCGACAAACTTCGCCTGTTCACTGTGGAGAATGGTCTCCAGCACTTTCGGGGAAATTTTACAACCGCAACCGGCTCCGTGGCTGTATTGCGTTAAACGAATGGTTTGCTCGCTCATGGACGTCTCCTGTCATCTCAATCGCGCTATGGTAGCGCTCATTCCATAAAGAGGTAAGTATGACTGTCTGAATTCTGCGGCAGATGCTCAGAATCCAGACAGTTTAGCGCGCGTTATCAGAAACGGCTGACGAAAGGCGTGGTGTCCGGCACATTAATGGTGGCGGAGGCTTTAAGCTGAGGCGTGCCGAGATAGAGGAAGCCGACAATTTTATCATGTTCGCCACAGGCGAATCCGTCGCGAACCGGCTGGCTGTTGGTCAGCGGCCCTGTGCGCCAGATACCGTTAAACCCTTGCGCCACGGCGGCCATTTGCATTGCCATGACGGCACAGCCTGCAGACATCTCCTGCTCCCAGACCGGCACTTTGTGGTCGGCCTGACATTTCGCCACGACAGCGATGATCATCGGCGCACGGAATGGCGCACTGCGGGCTTTCTCAATACCCTTCTCATCCTGACCTGCGGCAACCGCTCCCTGCTCCAGTATCTGACTGAAACGATCGCGGCCTTCACCTTCAATCACAAAGAAGTGCCATGGCTGCAGCGTACCATGATCCGGTGCACGCAGGCCGGCACGCAGAATATTCTCCAGTTGCTCCCCTGCCGGCGCCGGCTCGGTGAGACGTGAAGCGCTACGGCGGTTAACAAGCAGTTCAAGTGCGTCCATTGGTTAACTCCTTTCTTGAAATTTACTCACAAAATTAACACGGCGGCAGATTTTGTTACAGCGTAGCAGGCGATTCCTGCTGACAAGTGACGGTTGGGTCATTACGATAACCGCACATTGCCGTCCCGTGGCGACGGAAACAGTCATTTTCTGGTTAGGGAGAATACATGCGAACCCTTTGGCGAATCATTGCCGGTTTCTTTAAATGGACGTGGCGACTGCTCAACTTCGTCCGCAACCTGGTGATGAATATCTTCTTCATCCTCCTGGTTCTGGTTTGCGCAGGCGTCTGGATGCATATCAGCAACGCAAATCAGGCGCAGCATTCGACTCGCGGGGCGCTGTTACTTGATATCACGGGCGTCATCGTCGATAAGCCGTCCACCAGCAATCGTCTGGGCGTTATTGGCCGTCAGCTGTTTGGCGCGACATCAGACCGTCTTCAGGAAAACTCCCTGTTCGATATCGTCGATACCATTCGTCAGGCAAAAGATGACCGCAACATTACCGGTATCGTGCTGGATCTGAAAGATTTTGCCGGCGGCGACCAGCCTTCAATGCAATACATTGGTAAAGCGCTGCGCGAATTCCGCGACAGCGGCAAGCCGGTGATTGCGGTCGGGGACAGCTACAGTCAGGGGCAGTATTATCTGGCCAGCTTCGCCAATAAAATCTGGCTCTCCCCGCAGGGTACGGTCGATCTGCATGGCTTTGCCACTAACGGTCTGTATTACAAATCGCTGCTCGACAAACTGAAAGTCACCACCCACGTCTTCCGCGTCGGAACCTATAAATCCGCCGTGGAGCCGTTTATTCGTGACGATATGTCCCCTGCGGCCCGTGAAGCGGACAGCCGCTGGATTGGTGAGCTGTGGCAGAACTATCTGAGCACCGTGGCCGCTAACCGCCAGATAACCGCTGAACAGGTGTTCCCTGGCGCGCAGGGCGTGCTGGAGGGCCTGCGCAAGGTTGATGGTGATACCGCAAAATATGCGCTGGATAACAAACTGGTCGATGCGCTGGGCACCAGCGCGGATATCGAAAAATCACTGAGCAAACAGTTTGGCTGGAGCAAAGAGGATAAAAACTTCAGCGCTATCAGCATGTACGATTATGCGACCAAAAAGCCGGATGACAGCGGTGACAGCATCGCGGTGGTCTTTGCTAATGGTGCCATCATGGACGGCGAGGAAACGCCGGGTAACGTGGGCGGTGATACCACCGCATCGCAAATCCGTGATGCTCGCCTTGATCCGAAAGTGAAGGCGATTGTACTGCGCGTAAACAGCCCTGGCGGCAGTGTCAGCGCTTCTGAAGTGATCCGCGCTGAACTTGCCGCGGCACGTGCAGCCGGCAAGCCGGTAGTGGTATCGATGGGTGGAATGGCGGCATCGGGCGGTTACTGGATTTCAACCCCGGCTAACTACATCGTCGCCAACCCGAGCACGCTGACCGGCTCGATTGGCATCTTTGGGGTGATTAACACCGTGGAAAACAGCCTGGATTATCTGGGCGTCCATACCGATGGCGTTGCCACTTCACCGCTGGCGGATGTGTCGGTCACCAAATCGCTGCCGTCTGAAGTCTCTGAGATGATGCAGCTCAGTATCGAGAACGGCTACAAGCGCTTTATTACGCTGGTGGCAGAGTCCCGTAAAAAGACACCGCAACAGATCGACGACATTGCGCAGGGCCACGTCTGGACCGGCCAGGATGCGAAGAATAATGGTCTGGTAGACAGCCTGGGCGACTTTGATGACGCGGTGAAGAAAGCCGCCGAACTGGCGAAGCTCAAGCAGTGGCATGTTGAGTATTACCAGGACGAGCCGTCGTTCTTTGACCTGGTGATGAACAGCATGTCCGGCTCCGTGCGTGCCATGCTGCCTGAGGCGCTGCAGGCGTATCTGCCTGCGCCAGTCGCGACGGCGGCTAAAGCGATGAAAGCGGAAAGCGACAAACTGGCGGCCTTTAACGATCCACAAAGCCGTTACGCGTTTTGTCTGACCTGTGCAAACGTCCGTTAAACACCGTCCCCTCTTCCCGTGAAGAGGGGATTTTTTTCTTTTGAAGAACAAGAACTCACTACCATGCAGAAGAAATCGATTTATGTAGCCTACACTGGCGGTACCATCGGTATGCAGCGCTCTGAAAATGGCTATATCCCGGTCTCCGGCCACCTTCAGCGCCAGCTCGCGCTGATGCCTGAATTCCACCGTCCGGAAATGCCTGACTTCACCATCCACGAATACGAGCCGCTGATGGACTCCTCCGATATGACGCCGGAAGACTGGCAGCATATCGCGGACGACATTAAAGCCCATTACGACCAGTACGACGGCTTTGTGATCCTGCATGGTACCGACACGATGGCGTTTACCGCCTCGGCACTCTCCTTCATGCTGGAGAATCTGGGCAAGCCCGTCATCGTCACCGGCTCGCAAATTCCGCTGGCGGAGCTGCGTTCTGACGGGCAGATCAACCTGCTCAACTCCCTGTATGTGGCAGCGAATTACCCGATTAACGAAGTGTCGCTGTTCTTCAACAACCGACTGTATCGCGGCAACCGGACCACGAAGGCGCACGCCGATGGCTTTGACGCTTTCGCCTCACCGAACCTGCAGCCGCTGCTGGAGGCGGGCATCCATATTCGTCGTCTGGGCACCCCGCCTGCGCCGAGCATGGCGGGCGAACTGATTGTTCATCCGATCACGCCGCAACCGATTGGCGTGGTAACGATTTACCCGGGTATCTCTGCAGATGTGGTGCGTAACTTCCTGCGCCAGCCGGTGAAAGCGCTGATCCTGCGCTCTTACGGCGTGGGCAATGCCCCGCAGAACGGCGAGTTCCTGAAAGAGCTGCAGGAAGCGAGCGAGCGTGGGATCGTGGTGGTTAACCTGACGCAATGCATGTCCGGTAAAGTCAACATGGGCGGTTACGCCACCGGTAACGCCCTCGCGCATGCAGGCGTTATCAGCGGATTCGATATGACCGTTGAAGCCACGCTGACTAAACTTCACTATTTACTGAGTCAGGATCTGGACATTCAGTCCATCCGCAGCGCGATGATGCAAAACCTGCGCGGCGAACTGACGCCGGACGAATGATGCAAAACCTGCGCGGCGAACTGACGCCGGACGAATAAGGAGACACCATGACGCAACGCGCCCTGTTACTGGTCGATTTGCAAAATGATTTCTGTGCGGGCGGCGCACTGGCTGTCGCTGAAGGTGACAGCACCGTAGACGTGGCGAATACGCTGATTGAGTGGTGCAAAACGCGGGGTGAGGCAGTTGTCGCAAGCCAGGACTGGCACCCGGCTGACCACGGCAGTTTTGCCAGCCAGCACGGCGTTGAGCCCTTCACTCAGGGTGAACTTGACGGCCTGGCACAAACCTTCTGGCCGGATCACTGCGTGCAACAGACGGAAGGTGCGCAGCTGCATCCGCTGCTGAATCAGAAGGCCATCGACGCGGTGTTTCATAAAGGGGAAAACCCGTCTATCGACAGCTACAGCGCCTTCTTTGATAACGGGCATCGCCAGAAAACGGCGCTGGACGGGTGGTTACGCCATCACGAAATCACCGAACTGATTGTGCTGGGTCTGGCGACGGATTACTGCGTGAAGTTCACCGTGCTGGACGCTCTCCAGCTAGGCTATACCGTCAGCGTCATCACCGATGGCTGTCGCGGGGTGAATATTCAACCGCAGGACAGCGCACAGGCGTTTATGGATATGGCCGCGGAAGGCGCCACCCTGTATACCCTGGAAGACTGGCTGGAAACGCACGCCTGACCTTCTCGCCGGGCAAGCCACAGTGCTGCCCGGCACGCCCCGTCTCATTCCCCATAAAGTGAACTCCCTCGCATCACCAGCGAAGCGGCAGTGCTATTCTCTTCAGGCTGTTTTTTCGCCACGCCTTTTCCGTGGCGTGGTTATTTTTGTTAAGTCAAAGAGGAAATTGTATGAAACGTTTGCCTTTGCTGGCAGCATTACCCCTGCTTTGCGCGTCAGTTGCTTCCGCCACTCCCCTGATGTCTGTGGGATATTTTAATGGCGGTGGCGATGTCACCGCCGGTCCCGGTGGTGATATCAATACGCTCGACGTTCGTCAGATTACCCACCTGAACTACTCATTTGGTCTGGTCTATAACGATGAGAAAGACGAAACCCATGCTGCACTGAAAGATCCGGCGAAACTTCATCAGATCTGGCTGTCGCCAAAAGTCGCCGCCGATCTGGCGCTAATCCCGACGCTGCGTAAGCAAAATCCAAACCTGAAAGTGCTGCTCTCCGTTGGCGGATGGGGTGCGCGTGGCTTCTCCGGCGCAGCCGCGACCCAAGAGAGCCGTGCGGTGTTTATCCGCTCGGCCCAGGAGATTGTCGAAAAATATGCACTCGACGGCATCGATCTTGACTGGGAATACCCGGTAAATGGCGCATGGGGACTGGTGGCCAGCACGCCAGCCGATCGCGATAACTTCACCGCACTGCTGAAAGAATTGCGCGCCGCCTTCGGCCATAAAAAGCTGGTCACCATCGCGGTGGGGGCAAATGCAGAAAGTCCGAAAAGCTGGGTGGATGTTAAGGCCATTGCCCCGCTGCTCGACTACATCAACCTGATGACCTACGACATGGCGTATGGCACACAGTATTTCAACGCCAATCTGTATGACTCCAGCGACTGGCCAACGGTGGCCGCCGCAGACAAATACAGCGTGGATTTTGTGGTGAACAACTATCTGGCGGCCGGGCTGAAGCCGCAGCAGATGAACCTCGGGATTGGTTTTTACGGCCGCGTGCCGAAACGCGCCGTGGAGCCCGGTATTGACTGGACAAAACCCGATGCGCAAAACCATCCGGTGACCCAGCCCTACTTTGGGCCTCAGGCAACCGGCTTGTTCGCGTCACTGGGTTACGACCTGACCAAAGATACGTATGTGAAGTACAACGATATTGTGAAAAAGCTCTTAAACGATCCGCAGAAGCGTTTTACCGAACACTGGGACGAACGGGCGCAAGTGCCGTGGCTTTCAGTGAATGCGGCGGACGGCAAGGCGCTGTTTGCCCTTTCCTATGAGAACCCGCGTTCCGTCGCCATCAAAGCGGATTACATCAAGGAGAAAGGTCTCGCCGGGGCGATGTTCTGGGAGTACGGCGCGGATGACAATAACCAGTTAGCGAAACAGCTGGCGGAGTCGCTGGGAATTAAACCCAAAGAGTAAGGTAAGCACGCCCTCTCTCCAGAGAGAGGGCGCTGGCAGGACTGCCGCCCCACCGTTACTGCATTTTTATCGTCGCGATCGGCTTTGGCGTGATACCAAAGTCCTCTTTCAGCTCGCGCTTGCTCTTCATCACCATCTGGCCTTGAGTGTCGATAGTCATGTGTTGCGCGTCGGTATTGTTACGCGCCTGCCAGAGCATCACCAGTTGCAGACTGTTCTCTTTTTGCTCCGGCGTGAGCGCGACACCGTCCGGCCATTTTCCCAGTTCAACAGCAGTCACCAGGCGCTGATACACCTCCGGCGTCATACCGCTAATCATGTCATCAATATTCACGATCTCTCCCTTTCAAAGGAATAATTTGCTGAATCGTTTTTTCAACCTTTGATCTGGTCACCGTTTTCATCATCGGTGAAGCTCATCGACGCTGAATTCACACAGAAACGCTCACCCGTCGGCTGAGGGCCATCCGGGAAGACGTGTCCAAGGTGGGCGTCACAGGTTCCGCAACGAATTTCAGTTCGCACCATGCCGTGCGACGTGTCGCTCAGGTAGCGGATCGCATCGTCGCTGACCGGCTCATAAAAGCTTGGCCAGCCACAGCCAGAATCGAACTTCGTTTGGGAATTGAACAACGGGGCGTCACATACCAGACAGTGGTAGACACCGTCGCGCTTGTTGTGCAGTAAACGGCCAGTAAAAGGCGGTTCGGTTCCGTGATTTTGCGTCACGTAAAACTGCATTTCGGTGAGGTTTTTTTTCAAATCGTCAGGGTTACGTTGGTTCGACATATGCGTACATCTCGCTGTAGAAACAGACACCTTTTAACCCGGATTCTAACAAAACATTAACACCCTTGCGTGCACTTTTGTTCTAAACTTATGTGTCGCGAAAAGGCGGTCAGGCAATTGTGATCATGTTCACATTTTTATCCTGCGAGGACTTTAAAATGCCGCGCGCAGCCCCCATGTGGTTGCTAGCTCAAAGGGAAAGTGAGGCGAGTCAGTCGCACAAACGTTAGTCACAGGATTGATTTGTCGCAATGATTGACACGATTCCGCTTGACGCTGCGTAAGGTTTTTGTAATTTTACAGGCAACCTTTTATTCACTAACAAATAGCTGGTGGAATATATGACTATCAAAGTAGGTATCAACGGTTTTGGCCGTATCGGCCGTATTGTTTTCCGTGCTGCTCAGAAACGTTCTGACATCGAAATCGTTGGTATCAACGATCTCCTGGACGCTGAATACATGGCGTACATGCTGAAGTACGACTCAACTCACGGTCGTTTCGACGGCACCGTTGAAGTGAAAGACGGCCACCTGGTTGTTAATGGCAAAACCATCCGCGTTACTGCTGAGAAAGACCCAGCTAACCTGAAATGGAACGAAATCGGTGTTGATGTTGTAGCTGAAGCTACCGGTATCTTCCTGACCGACGAAACTGCGCGTAAACACATCACCGCGGGTGCGAAAAAAGTTGTTCTGACCGGTCCTTCTAAAGACAACACCCCAATGTTCGTTCGTGGTGCAAACTTCGAAACTTACGCTGGCCAGGACATCGTTTCTAACGCATCCTGCACCACCAACTGCCTGGCACCGCTGGCTAAAGTAATCAACGACAACTTCGGCATCGTCGAAGGTCTGATGACTACCGTTCACGCGACCACCGCGACTCAGAAAACTGTTGACGGCCCGTCTCACAAAGACTGGCGTGGCGGCCGTGGCGCGGCTCAGAACATCATCCCATCCTCTACCGGTGCAGCTAAAGCTGTAGGTAAAGTACTGCCAGAACTGAATGGCAAACTGACTGGTATGGCGTTCCGCGTTCCAACTCCTAACGTATCCGTTGTTGACCTGACCGTTCGTCTGGAAAAAGCTGCTTCTTATGAAGAAATTAAGAAAGCAATCAAAGCTGCTTCCGAAGGCGCAATGAAAGGCGTTCTGGGCTACACCGAAGACGACGTTGTATCTACCGATTTCAACGGCGAAGTGTGCACTTCCGTGTTCGATGCTAAAGCAGGTATCGCACTGAACGACAACTTCGTGAAACTGGTTTCCTGGTACGACAACGAAACCGGCTACTCTAACAAAGTACTGGACCTGATCGCTCACATCTCCAAATAAGTTGAGATGAGTTCTTGATCCAAAAAGGCGACTTCGGTCGCCTTTTTTATTGTTTTTAGACAGAGGATTGCTTAATGATTAATAAAATTTTTGCACTTCCGGTAGTCGAACAACTTACCCCTGTGCTCTCCCGCCGACAGATTGATGGTGCGGATATCATCGTCGTTGACCACCCGCGCGTAAAAGCCTCCGTGGCGCTGAACGGCGCACACCTGCTCTCATGGAAACCTGAAGGCGAAACGGAAGCACTGTGGCTGAGCGACGCGACCTCCTTTAAAAAAGGGGATGCGATTCGCGGCGGCGTGCCTATTTGCTGGCCATGGTTTGGTCCTTCCGCTGAGAAAGGCCTACCCTCTCACGGTTTTGCCCGTAACCAGCAGTGGACGCTGAAAGCGCACAATGAAGACGATAACGGTGCGGTACTGACCTTTGAGCTGCAGGCGAATGAGGAAACCCGTGCCCTGTGGCCGCACGATTTCACCCTGTACGCACGCTTCAAGCTGGGCAAAACCTGCGAAATCGAACTGGAAGCGCACGGTGAATTTGAAACCACCTCCGCCCTGCACACCTATTTCAACGTTGGCGACATCAGCGCCGTGAAGGTGAGCGGCCTTGGCGATACCTTTATCGACAAAGTGGATAACGCGAAAGAAGGAAAACTGAGCGACGGCATTCAGACGTTCCCGGACCGTACTGACCGCGTTTACCTGCATCCGGAAGCGTGCAACGTGATCCACGACAGCGCCCTGAACCGTGGTATCGAAGTGGTACACCACCATCACAGCAACGTGGTGGGCTGGAACCCAGGCCCGGCACTTTCTGTCAGTATGGCCGACGTGCCTGATGACGGTTACAAAACGTTCGTCTGTGTGGAAACGGCGTGCGTCACTGCGCCACAAAAAACCAGCGAAGAAAAACCGTCTCGCTTAGGGCAGACAATCAGTATTGTGAAGCGCTAATACGCTTCTGCCCCTCTTCCTGTAAAGGAGAGGGGCATGCGTCAGGATTAAACGACATCCAGCGGGAGTTTATGGGTGGGTGGCGGGAAAGCATTATCCAGTTTGTGACGTTCTTCCGCGGTGAGGGTTATCTCCAGCGCTCCAGCGTTGGCGTTAACATGCTCAATCGAGGCCGCTTTCGGTATGGCAATAACACCCTGATGGCGGATAACCCACGCCAGCAGAATTTGGGCGGCAGTGGCGCGGTGGTTATGCGCGATGGCATTCACGACCGGATGGTTCATCAGCCCCGAACGCAGGCGCCCGGCCTGAGCCAGCGGGCAGTAAGCCATCACCGGCATCGCCTGTTGCTGACACCAGGGAAGCAGATCAAATTCAATTCCCCGTGACGCCAGATGATAAAGCACCTGATTAGTGGCACAGGCGGAACCGCCCTCTTCACGCCACAGCGCCTGCATATCTTCATAATCCAGGTTTGAGACGCCCCAGCGGCCAATTTTTCCCTGCTGCTGGAGTCTTTCCATCAGCGTAATGGTTTCATCCAGGCCATAGTTACCGCGCCAGTGCAGAAGGTAGAGATCAATATGGTCTGTCCCGAGACGTCGCAGACTGGCATCACACGCCGCCTGGCCTTTCTGACCGCCAGCGTTCCACGGGTAGACTTTTGATACCAGAAAAACGTTGTCGCGCTGGCCCTTAATGGCCTCCCCGACCACCTCTTCCGCTCCGCCTTCGGCATACATTTCAGCGGTATCAATTAACGTTAACCCCAGATCAATGCCCGCCCGCAGTGCATTCACTTCGGATTTACGCTGGCTGGCTTTTTCTCCCATATACCAGGTACCCTGTCCAATAGCCGGAAGTGGACGCCCTGCGGAAAAGGTCACGGTTTTTACGCTCATATCATCCCCTCTTTTTCGTTGCACCACACCAATGCAAACGGGGCGCAAGCGCCCCGTTTTGATGCAATGACTGCACTGTTTTAATGCACAATCAGAACTTGTAGGACACACCGACTGAGAATATGCCCGCCCAGGACTTATCAACCATCGGGCTGTCTTTCACTTCATCGCTCAGACGCTCATAGCGCCCGGTACCGTAGACGTTCCAGTCGCCGAGGAAGTTATAGCTCGCCGTCAGCTCAAGGTACGGATCCCAGCCGTCGTCCGCACTGTAGCTCTTCAGACCGCTACGACGGGATTCGTTCTTAGAAACACCATAGTAGTAGTCGTTGTAATTCTCACTGTTATATTGCACACCGATACCCGGGGTTAGCGTTAACGCACCGTTGGTGTAGCGATAGAGCCAGGCCAGATCCCAGATAAAACCATTGCTGTTATCCAGCGTATCCCCCGCAAGCGCGGTACGCAGGAAGCCATATTCGGTGTTATGCACATAAGAGAGTCCCGCCATCATGGTGCTCTTACGTTTGTCGAGCTGGCGAAGCGCATGGCTGTCGCTGTCACCCGGCTTGAAGTGCGTCGGATCGTAGTAAGCCATGATGGAGAGCTTGTCGGCCGTATCATTCCAGAGATAGTAGCCACCGCCCAGACCGCGGAACCAGAAGTTATCGCCTTCATAGGTGACAACCGGAACTGGATAAACATCACGATCATACTGTTTGTATGGGCTGTTAATCACGCCAACGCCCGCGCCAACAGTCCACTGACTTTCCGCCGCCTGTGCGGTGCTAACAGCGGTTGCGGCAAGTACGCCCAATGCCAGAAGTTTGAGTTTGGTCACAATCCATTCTTTCCTGTAGTCAAATAATCAGCGAGAGAAGTTTAACCGCCATTGTCGTACATCCCAAAATTTTTTGCCTGCTAATCAGTCTGATTAACCCGTTATTTTCAACTTTTCAGGTGACAGCCTGCTTTCATTTATATGACTACTGAATGAAAAACGTGCTTTTACCCTAAAACAGCAGGGGAAATTTTTGGATGAGTTATTGATATGTCATTGAAATTAGATTTTATCGGCATGCAAGTTTTGCAAATGCCATCTACGCTTTAAATTAAGAAGAGTTTTTTCTGAACACCCTGCGGTTCTTAGCGTCTGACCTGGCACACAGGTTGCTGCTCTGGCAGTGAGGTGCGAGAGATTCTCTTCCGGGAGCCTCCACTACTCATACGAACGGCTCTTATCCTGTGCTAAAAAACGAAAGGACGGCATGCCATGAATATATTCGATCACTATCGCCAGCGTTATGAAGCTGCCAAGGACGAAGAGTTCACACTGCAGGAGTTTCTTACCATTTGTCGGCAAGATCGCAGTGCCTATGCCAATGCGGCAGAACGGCTATTAATGGCTATTGGTGAGCCAAACATGGTTGATACTGCCCTGGAACCTCGGCTTTCCCGTCTCTTTTCGAATCGGGTGGTCGCCCGCTACCCGGCGTTTGAAGAGTTCTATGGTATGGAAGATGCCATCGAACAGATTGTCTCCTACCTGAAGCATGCCGCCCAGGGTCTGGAAGAGAAGAAACAGATCCTTTATTTACTCGGCCCTGTGGGTGGGGGTAAATCATCACTGGCTGAACGTCTGAAATCACTGATGCAGCGCGTCCCTATCTATGTGCTGAGCGCTAACGGTGAACGCAGCCCGGTGAATGACCATCCGCTGTGCCTGTTTAATCCGCAGGAAGATGCGCAAATTCTGGATAAAGAGTTTGGTATTCCGCGGCGCTATCTTGGCACCATCATGTCGCCTTGGGCGGCAAAACGCCTGCACGAGTTTGGTGGGGATATCACCAAATTCCGCGTCGTCAAGGTGTGGCCATCCATTCTGGAACAGATTGCTATCGCCAAAACTGAACCGGGTGATGAGAACAACCAGGATATCTCCGCTCTGGTGGGTAAAGTCGATATTCGTAAGCTGGAAAACTACGCGCAAAACGACCCGGATGCCTACGGTTACTCGGGTGCGCTGTGCCGCGCCAACCAGGGGATTATGGAGTTCGTCGAGATGTTTAAAGCACCGATTAAAGTGCTGCATCCGCTGCTGACGGCCACCCAGGAAGGGAACTACAACGGTACGGAAGGTATTTCCGCCCTGCCGTTTAACGGCATTATCCTCGCGCACTCAAACGAATCTGAGTGGGTCTCCTTCCGTAATAACAAAAACAATGAGGCATTCCTTGACCGTGTCTACATCGTCAAAGTGCCTTATTGCCTGCGGATCTCCGAAGAGATCAAAATTTACGAGAAACTGCTTAACCACAGTGAGCTGGTACACGCACCTTGCGCACCAGGCACCCTGGAAACGCTGTCACGCTTCTCCATTCTCTCGCGCCTGAAAGAGCCGGAAAACTCCAGCATCTACTCGAAAATGCGCGTGTATGACGGGGAAAGCCTGAAAGATACCGACCCGAAAGCGAAGTCTTATCAGGAGTACCGCGACTACGCCGGTGTGGACGAAGGGATGAACGGTCTGTCCACGCGTTTCGCCTTTAAGATCCTCTCCCGCGTGTTTAACTTCGACCATGCGGAAGTGGCGGCGAACCCGGTTCATCTGTTCTATGTGCTGGAGCAGCAAATTGAACGCGAGCAGTTCCCGCAGGAACAGGCTGAACGCTACCTTGAGTTTCTGAAAGGCTACCTGATCCCGAAATATGCGGAGTTCATCGGCAAAGAGATCCAGACCGCCTACCTGGAGTCTTATTCAGAGTACGGGCAGAACATTTTTGACCGTTATGTCACCTATGCTGACTTCTGGATCCAGGATCAGGAGTACCGCGACCCGGATACCGGCCAGCTGTTCGATCGGGAATCCCTGAACGCAGAGCTGGAAAAAATCGAGAAGCCGGCCGGGATCAGTAACCCGAAAGACTTCCGTAACGAGATTGTGAACTTCGTCCTGCGCGCCAGAGCGCATAACAACGGACGTAATCCGAACTGGACCAGCTACGAGAAACTGCGCACGGTAATCGAGAAGAAAATGTTCTCCAATACCGAAGAGCTGTTGCCGGTGATTTCGTTTAACACCAAAACGTCAACCGATGAGCAGAAAAAGCACGACGATTTTGTCGACCGTATGATGGAGAAAGGCTACACCCGCAAACAGGTTCGCCTGCTCTGCGAATGGTATCTGCGCGTACGTAAATCGTCTTAATACAAGTACAAGTGCCCGGTAGCGCATACGCCTGCCGGGCTACAAAAATGTCCGGCACGTCCGGACACTGCAAGTTGGCAAATGCAGTACGGGGGATATATGACCTGGTTTATTGACCGTCGTCTTAACGGCAAAAACAAGAGCACGGTAAATCGCCAGCGCTTCTTGCGCCGTTATAAAGCGCAAATTAAACAGTCGATCTCCGAGGCCATCAACAAACGCTCGGTGACCGACGTCGACAGCGGCGAATCTGTCTCCATCCCCACCGATGACATCAGCGAACCGATGTTTCATCAGGGACGTGGCGGCCTGCGCCATCGCGTACACCCAGGTAATGACCACTTCGTGCAGAACGACAGAATCGAGCGCCCGCAAGGAGGCGGGGGCGGTTCAGGAAGCGGTCAGGGACAGGCCAGCCAGGACGGTGAAGGACAGGATGAGTTTGTCTTCCAGATTTCAAAAGATGAGTATCTCGACCTGCTGTTTGAGGATCTGGCGCTGCCGAATCTGAAAAAGAACCAGCATCGTCAGCTTAACGAGTACAAAACCCATCGCGCGGGATATACCGCAAACGGCGTGCCCGCTAACATCAGCGTGGTCCGTTCGCTGCAGAACTCTCTGGCGCGACGCACGGCCATGACGGCAGGTAAACGGCGCGAACTCCGCGAGCTGGAGAGCAGCCTGAAGGTGGTGGAAAATACTGAACCGGCGCAACTGCTGGAAGAGGAACGCCTGCGCAAAGAGATAGCCGAACTCCGGGCTAAAATAGACCGGGTACCGTTTATCGACACCTTCGACCTGCGCTACAAGAATTACGAAAAACGCCCCGAACCGTCGAGCCAGGCGGTCATGTTCTGTCTGATGGATGTCTCCGGTTCGATGGACCAGGCCACCAAGGATATGGCGAAGCGTTTTTATATCCTGCTCTATCTGTTCCTGAGCAGAACCTATAAGAACGTGGAAGTGGTCTATATTCGCCACCACACTCAGGCGAAAGAGGTGGATGAACATGAGTTCTTCTACTCGCAGGAGACCGGTGGCACCATCGTGTCGAGCGCTCTGAAACTGATGGATGAAGTGGTGAAAGAGCGTTACGACCCGGCGCAGTGGAACATCTATGCCGCGCAGGCATCAGATGGCGATAACTGGGCAGATGACTCCCCGCTGTGTCACGATATTCTGGCGAAGAAAATTCTGCCGGTGGTGCGTTACTACAGCTATATCGAAATTACCCGCCGTGCTCACCAGACGCTGTGGCGTGAGTATGAACATCTGCAATCGATGTTCGATAACTTTGCCATGCAGCATATCCGCGATCAGGATGATATCTATCCGGTGTTCAGGGAACTGTTCCATAAACAAAGTTCAACAACAAGTTAATCATCATTAATCAGCCAGTTATTTATACTAACTGGCTGATCTTTTGGCTTTCAGGGTAATTTGCCTGTAAAGGGCAAGCGGATTATTTAATACCTCAACAATCCCATGTTTGACTAAAATTCTTTCTTCCGATATTGGCATACCCCTACCAGGGTTATATGTTTGTTGGATAAGCTATACGATAAACTAAGGATAAGCATATCCGGAGAAGGAAGAACAACCGGCGCATAAAAATTGCCCAAAGCAGGAACGTATTGCTGACCTACCAAAACCGAACATTGAATCCACCTTACCTCCAGTGTTAGAGTCATCAACTCGCGGCCATTTACACATAATTTTAAGCGTTAAGCCCCGTAGGGCCTTTTCACAGATGCGTTATGCAGTCATTGAAAATATTTCTCCACCGACGGCAGAAGAACTTACCCAACTCCAGGGCGCGCCAGAGTTTACTGACACACAGGTGGCCTACCTCGCAGTACTGACTGGTAGCAATCCCTACAGGTAATATACGGGTGGAGAGCCTCCTCGTGGATGGGAATGCATATACTATTTTTATGGATGTCGCGCTGACTTTTAGCCAAAATGAAAAGAAATTGGTACCACGCTAACTAACACCAGATAAGTATTCAAGGAGTCTTTAATGTTTCGATGGATAAAAAAAGCAAACAGATCTAAAAACTATTTTTTGAAAAGGATCAAACTTAAGTTAAAACTTAACTTATTGAGTATGATTGCCGCTCAGGGGCGTACTTCTCGAACGAGACATGGGTCGGGCACAAACCATCTGATTATCCCCTTCATTGGTAAAGGGATTGGTGATGCTATTGTCATTGGTGGTGTGATTGAGACTCTGGTAAGAAACAATTTTCAGGTCTCTGTTATTGCAGATAAAAGGACGCACTTTCTCTTTAAAGAATGGCACAATTTAGAAGCTCTTTACTTTTATGAACCTAACAACAAAAAGATGCTAATCAAGGTGTTAAGGGAACTTCCACCTTTTGTATTTGTTGACTCGCATGAAATAACTCATTCAAATGTCGAAACATTTAATTTAATCAGACTAATAAAACCACACAAAACAATCGGTTTTACCAGGAAGTATCGTATCTATGACGAAGTAATTAACATTAGCTGCCCTTTGTCACATATAAGCACAAGATACATTGATTTCCTGAAGCATCTGGGGATATCGGCACAGAACTATGATTACACTGTGATCATACCTGACGACGATGTACAAAAAGCAAAGGATTTTCTTAAGAAAACCAGTGATAAAAAAACGGTTGCGTTCATTCCTTACGGCAGTGTTAGTGAACGTTTCTTCTCAACAGCGCAGATTGAGGCCATTACCAGTCACATGGCTAAATATAAAGATACTTTTCACTTAATCATTCTTGGCGAACAACATAAAATAAAGCCTATTCCCGATGCAGATCATGTCACTAAGAGCTCATTGCCCTCATTCTTTTCGGCTGCACAAATCATAAAAGAGAGTGCACTCGTGATTTCTCCAGATACATCATTCGTGCATGTATCCAGAGCATTTAAGAAAAAACTAATTTGCCTCTATCCATTTAAAATGCTTGTCGCTCAGGCAGATAATGCTGATGTCTGGGGACCAAACTATGAATCAGCTATCCAGGTTAGATTGAAAGAGCGCCGCGTGATGGATACTGATGTTCGGCCTATACTGAATATTATTGACGAACAATTGAAGAGTATCGCCGATAATAGTTCGAGATAAAGAAATCACATTTGTAACTTTTCTCGCTTCTCAGGACCTTCACTTTATGAAACCTGAGAAGCTTCATGCCTGTTAAGCGTTTTTAAATCTTTCTCCGATCTCACCTGCAAATTGCAGCTGGATATAATCTCTTCTGATGCCGACACTAATCAGCGGGAAAAACAATCGCCCAACAGCAACGTCTATACCAACGGCGAAATATTCTGTGCTAAGGTTAAACGCTGCGTATTGGTATTTAACAGGTAAATCGCTATGTCTGATGACGTTAAGGGAACAACAACCCACCAGCAACTCATTACGTTGTTAACCCAGCAGGGCGCACGATTTCGCGTCATGGAGCATGACGCCGTGGGGAAATGCGAAGCGGTGAGTGAGATCCGCGGAACCGATCTGGGGCAAGGGGCAAAAGCACTGGTCTGTAAGGTGAAGGGAAACGGCGTAAAAAAACACGTTCTGGCGATCCTCGCCGCCGATCTGCAGGCCGATTTAAGCCAGCTTGCCAGCCATTTTGGGGGGATAAAAGCGTCTCTCGCAAGCCCTGCCGAAGTCGATACCCTGACCGCCTGCGTTTTTGGCGCCATTCCGCCTTTTAGCTTCCATCCCGATCTGGCACTGGTGGCCGACCCGCTCCTGTTCGAGCGTTTCGATGAAATCGCGTTTAACGCCGGTCTGCTGGAAAAATCCGTGATTATGGATACGCAAGATTATTTGCGTATCGCCCGTCCTGAGCTGGTGACGTTCCATAAAGCGTAATCGTGTAGGCTGGCATCCCGTCAGCCTTTTTTTTCCAGAAAAATAACTGACGCGACCAGGATAATGGCAACAGCGAAAAACGATGAAGAGATGATCAGCGTTTCGGTAAACATGTGATCGTACATTTTTGCGACCCTTTTTCGATGCCTGCCCCTGTTTTATCCCCCGTAAATGACAGGGTTATGACAGCAGTAAAATCTTTTTAAAAACTGTCTTCAGCCGTGTTTCCGCGTAAAGTAAGCAGGCTTACTCTTTTGGCAAGGATTCCTTATGTTTGACCCGACTCTGCTCATTCTTCTGGCCCTCGCTGCGCTTGGCTTTGTCAGCCATAACACCACCGTCGCTATCTCAATTCTGGTGTTGATCATTGTGCGCGTGACCCCGTTAAACACCTTTTTCCCGTGGATAGAAAAACAAGGTCTCACCATCGGGATCATCATTCTGACCATTGGGGTGATGGCACCTATCGCCAGCGGTACGCTGCCTGCCTCGACGCTGCTGCACTCGTTTGTAAACTGGAAATCGCTGATAGCGATAGCGGTAGGCGTTTTTGTCTCGTGGCTGGGCGGGCGTGGCGTTACGCTGATGAGCAGCCAGCCCTCGCTGGTGGCCGGTCTGCTGGTGGGAACCGTGCTCGGTGTGGCGCTCTTTCGTGGCGTTCCGGTGGGCCCGCTGATTGCGGCCGGGCTGGTCTCACTGTTTATCGGGAAGTCATAGTCAGGCTGGCTATATACCGCGCTGGCGTCTGCCCCAGCCCCTTCTTAAACATCGTGATAAACGCGGTGGTGGAGTCGTACCCCAGCGACTGTGCCACCTGCTGTACCGACTTTCCCCCAATCAACAGCTGTAACGCCACAATAAGCTGCAGCTGATGCCGCCAGCGGCGAAAGCTCAGGCCCGTTTCTTTCACCACCAGGCGCGCCAGATTGCGCTCACTCATGGCGAAGTGGCTCGCCCATTGCGCCAGAGTCTGCCAGGCAGCAGGCTCTTCCGCCATCTTCTCGCTCATCAGCCGGATTTTTGGATGAGGCGAAACGGGCAGTTGCAAATGTTCCTGACGCTGCAGCGGTAGCTCGTCAAAGAGAACATCCACCAGACGCGATGTGGCAGCAAGCGAAAGCGCTTCACGTGATTTTTCCGCCAGCGATAAGATCAGTTCCCGCACCAGAGGGGAGATCTTCAGGGTGCAGCAGCGATCGGGCAAACTTACCGCTCCGGGTTCAATAAACAAAAAGCAAAGCTGCGCACCCGGCGTGGCCTTATTGCTGTGCGGCATCTGGCCAGGGATCCACACGGCATACTGGGGCGGTACCATCAGCATGGCGTTTTCCACTTCACAGGTGATGGCGCCCCCCAGCGCCAGAATCAGCTGTCCCTTACGGTGTTGGTGTCGCGGAATGTATTGTTCCTGCGCCACCACGCGGATGCGAAACGCGACAGCCGCATCATGCTGGCTATCGGGATCGTAGCCGTCCAGTCCGAGACCAATCATCAGGTTGTCCGATATTAGCGATAAACTGTCATTTTAGCCTGATTTCAACCGTGGAGAAAATCGGTATGGTGTGCGCTCGCTTGAACGTATGAGAACACAATGACTACTGCAATTCGGGTTTCGGGAAAAAAAGGCGCGCTGCTGATCGCAGGTATCCTGATGATTGCCACTACGCTTCGCGTCACCTTTACCGGAGCAGCACCGCTGCTCGATACCATTCGTCTCGATTATGGCTTGAGTACAGCGCAAACCGGTCTGCTGACCACCCTGCCTCTGCTGGCTTTCGCCCTTATCTCCCCGCTCGCCGCAGGTGTTGCCCGGCGTATCGGCATGGAGCGCAGCCTGTTTATCGCCCTGCTGCTGATTTGCGTCGGCATTGCTGTGCGCTCCCTGCCTTCCGCCCCCCTACTTTTCATCGGTACGGCGGTGATTGGCTGCGGTATCGCACTGGGCAATGTGCTGTTGCCTGGGTTAATTAAACGTGACTTCCCGGGACAGGTTGCCAGACTCACCGGCGCGTATTCCCTGACGATGGGGATCTCCGCGGCGTTAGGCTCCGCACTGATTGTTCCGCTGGCGCAGGGGGAAGCCGGCTGGCATGGCGCCCTGCTAATGCTGATGGCCTTTCCGCTGGCGGCGTTACTGCTCTGGCTGCCACAGTGGCGTCAGAAACACGTTGCGACGGTGACCGGTGCAGGCGCGTTACATAACCGCGCCATCTGGCGCTCTGCCCTCGCCTGGCAGGTCACCCTTTTTCTGGGGATCAACTCGCTGATTTACTATGTCATCATCGGCTGGCTACCGGCGATCCTGCTCAGCCACGGGTATAGCGAAGCCCAGGCGGGTTCTGTGCACGGACTCTTACAGCTGGCCACCGCCGTGCCGGGTCTCGCTGTCCCGCTAATCCTCCATCGTCTGAAGGATCAGCGAGCAATCGCCGGCATCGTGGCGCTGTTGTGCGCGATAAGCGCAGCAGGATTGTGGTTTGCGCCGGGAATGGCGGTCATGTGGACGCTGGTTTTTGGTTTTGGTACCGGGGCAACGATGATCCTTGGCCTGACCTTCATCGGGCTGCGCGCCAGCTCTGCCCATCAGGCCGCGGCCTTGTCCGGCATGGCACAGTCGGTTGGCTATCTGCTGGCCGCCTGTGGCCCGCCGTTGATGGGCAAAATTCACGATGCTGCCGGTGACTGGCGGTATCCGCTTCTGGCCTGTGCACTGGCCGCCGTGATCATGGCCGTTTGTGGTATGCTTGCCGGGCGTGACCGGGAGGTCACGCC